>JAJKJG010000208.1 GCA_021154065.1 Methylobacterium sp. | reverse complement strand
GCGAGGACCGCGCCCGAGAATTCGGGCGCGAAGCCCATGTTCATGACGCGGGTGACGACGTAGTAGGCGGCCGCCGTGCCGGCGATCAGGCCGAACACCGCCGTCGCGAGGCCGAGCGCGCCGTATTCGAGCGCGTAGGCGGAAAGCAGCCGCGCCCGCGTCGCGCCGAGCGTCTTGAGGATCACGGCGTCGTAGAGGCGGGCGCGGTGTCCGGCCGCGAGCGCGCCGGCGAGCACGAGCAGGCTCGCGACGAGCGCGATCGCGCTCGCGCCCCGGATCGCCATCGCCAGCTGGCCGACGATGTCGTTGAAGGCCTCGAGTGCGTCCTTGACGCGCAGGCTCGTCACCGCCGGAAAGGCCTTCGCGGTCTCGCGCAAGATGGCGGCGTCGCGGGCCGTATCGGCGCCGTTCGGGAACGTGACGGTCGCGAGATGCGTATGCGGCGCGCCCGCGAAGGTGTTCGGCGAGAACACCATGACGAAATTGATGCCGAGGGTGCGCCATTCGACGGTCCGAAGGCTGGCGATCGTCGCCGTGATGTTGCGCCCGAGCACATTGACGACGATGTCGTCGCCGACGCCAAGGCCGAGCCCTTCGGCGATCTTCTGCTCGAACGAGACCAGCGGCTTGCCGGTGTAGCGCTCCGGCCACCACTTGCCGGCGACGACGTCCGAGCCCTCCGGCAGGTACTCGGTGTAGGTGATGCCGCGGTCGCCATCGAGCACCCAGGCGACCTGCTCGGTCGCCTTGATCTCGGCGACCGGCACGCCTTTGAGCGAGACGAGGCGGCCGCGCATCATCGGCACGCGCTCGATCTTGGCCTCGGCCGCGAGCGCCTGCAGATGGGCGTCGAAACGCGCCGCCTCGGAGTTCGGGATGTCGAGGAAGAAGAAGCTCGGCGCGTGCTCCGGCAGGGTGCGGGTGAGCTGCCGGGTCAGGTTCGCGTCGATGATCTGGAGCGTCACGAGGAGCGTGATGCCGAGCCCGAGCGAGAGCACGAGCGACGGCGTCAAGGCGCCCGGGCGATGGAGGTTCGCGAGCGCAAGGCGCGGCGTCGCGCGGCGCGGCCGCGGCAGGCGACGGGCGAGGGCCATGATGCCGGTCGCGACGATCCGCAAAAGCGCGAAGGCGAGCGCCGCCGCGACGATGAAGATCATGGCGATGCGGCGGTCATAGGCGGCAACGAAGGCGAGGCCGGTGAGCAGCGCGATCGAGACCGCGAGGATCGCGAGATAGCGCCGGCGCGGCAAGCGCCGCTCGGGATCGATCTGGTCGCGGAACAGGCCCGATACCGGCACGTCGTGCGCCCGGCCGAGCGGCGCAATCGCGAAGGCAAGCGCCGTCAGCGCGCCGTAGAGCGCCGCGAGCCCGAGCTCGCCCGGCGCGAGCGTCGGTGCAATCGGGATCGGCAGCACGCTGCCGAACAGCGCCATGACCAGGAACGGCAGGGCGGCACCGATCACGAGCCCGATCAGGATGCCGACGGCGGCGATCAGCAGCACCTGCACGAGATAGAGCGCGACGACCTGCCCGCCCGGCGCGCCGAGGCTCTTCAGCGTCGCGATCGAGGCGCGCTTGCGGTCGACGAAGCCGCGCGCCGCATTGGCGACGCCGACCCCGCCGACGAGGAGCGCGGTCAGGCCGACGAGCGTCAGGAATTGCGAGAAACGCTCGATGTTGCGGGCAAAGCGCGGGTCGGCGTTGACCCGCGAACGGATCTCCCACCCGGCCTCCGGGAACGCCTTGTTGGCAGCCGCGGTGACGCGCTCGAGGTCGGCGTCGCTCGAAGCCGCCGGGCGCTCAAGCCGGTAGGTCCAGCGCACGAGGCTCCCCGGCTGCAAGAGCCCGGTGGCGCGCAAGGCCGCTTGCGAGACCAGCAAGCGCGGCCCGAAGCCGACGCCGCTCGCGATCTTGTCCGGCTCGGAGACGAGGCTGGCGCGGATCGCGAAGGTCGCGGCGCCGACGCTGACGCGGTCGCCGGCCTTGAGATCGAGCCGGATCAGCAGCGCCGGGTCGACGATGGCGCCGAACGCGCCGTCGCGCAGGGCGAGAAGGTCGCCGGCGGGCGCTGCCGGCTCGGTGACGAGGTCGCCGACCGTCGGGTAGGCGGCGTCCACCGCCTTCACCTCGACGAGGCCGGAGCCCTTGTCGCCGGCGATCGCCATCGCCCGCATGGTGGCGATCGACGACACCCGGCCCTGCGCCGCCAGAAAGGCGCGCTCGGCGTCGCCGGCCTCGCGATGGATGAGCGAGAAGGTCACGTCGCCGCCGAGGATCTTGCGGCCCTCGCGCCCCAGCCCCTCGGTGAGCGAGCGCGAGATCGACGACACGCCGGCGATCGCCGCGACGCCGAGCGCGATGCAGGCGAGGAAGACGCCGAAACCTTTGAGGCCGCCGCGAAGCTCGCGCAAGGCGAGGCGCAGCACGAGCGGCAGGGCCGGACGGCGGGGCTGGCGCGGCGGCGCCGGGATCGTGCCGTGCATCGTGAGAGCTCAGGCCGCGCTCTGCCGCGTCTCGCTCTCGAGGTGCCCGAGATGGAGGCGCAGCGTGCGGTCGCAGCGGACGGCGAGCTCGTGATCGTGGGTGACGAGCACGAGGGTCGAGCCGCGGTCGCGCTTCAGCCCGAAGAGCAGCTCGATAATCTGCTCGCCGGTGGTCTCGTCGAGGTTGCCGGTCGGCTCGTCGGCAACGAGAATGGCCGGGTTCGGCGCCATCGCACGGGCGATCGCGACGCGCTGCTGCTCGCCGCCGGAAAGCTGCGCCGGGTAATGCTGCAGCCTGCCGCCGAGGCCGACCGCCGCAAGCTCGGCCGCCGCGCGCTCGAAGGCGTCGTCGGCGCCGGCGAGCTCGAGCGGCAGGGCGACGTTCTCGAGCGCCGTCATGGTCGGCACGAGGTGGAAGCTCTGGAACACGATGCCGATGCGCCGGCCGCGGAAGCGCGCCAGCGCATCCTCGTCGAGCCGCCCGATATCGGTGCCGTCGACGACGACGCGGCCGGAATCCGGCCGCTCGAGCCCTGCGATCGTCATCAGCAGCGTCGATTTGCCCGAGCCCGACGGCCCGACGAGCCCGACCGCCTCGCCGCGCGCGATGGTCAGCGATATCCCTTTCAGGATATGCACCCGCGCGGCGCCGCGACCGAGGCTGAGGGCGAGGTTTTCGAGCGCGATGGCCTTGTCCGTCATCGTCGTGGACCCGATGTCTTGCGTCGCTGAAGGGGAATCGGAAGGTTTCGGCCCGCTCATATGGTGGTTTGAGGGTTCTTTGCGAATGACGCGCCAACGCGGCTCACTCACGGGGATGATTGTGGCTTTTCTGGCCGGATTGACGCTCGCGGCGGGCGCCGTCGGGGCTGCGCCGGGGCGGCCGCTGACGGTCGTGGTGCTCGGCGACAGCCTCGCGGCCGGCTATGGGCTTCCGCCGGGGGCGGATTTCGTCTCCGTGCTCGAGCGGGCGCTGAGGGCGCGCGGGCACCAGGCGAAGCTCATCAATGCCGGCGTGTCCGGCGATACCTCCACAGGGGGTCTCGAGCGGCTCGACTGGTCGGTCCCCGACGGCGCCGATGGCGTGATCGTCGAGCTCGGCGCGAACGACATGTTGCGCGGCGTCGATCCGGAGGTCACGCGCAAGGCGCTCGAGGCCATCGTGACGCGGCTCAAGGCCCGCGGCATCCCGGTCATGCTCGCCGGCATGTACGCCCAGCGCAATCTCGGCAGCGCCTACAGCGACCGCTTCGACGCAATCTACCCGGACCTCGCCAAGAAGCACGGCCTCGTGCTCTACCCCTTCTTCCTCGACGGCATCGCCGGCGATCGCGTCCTCAACCTGCCGGACGGGCTGCACCCGACCGCCAAGGGGATCGAGCGCGTCGTCGAGCGCATCCTGCCGGCGGTCGAGACCTTCCTCGCCCGCCTGAAGCCCTGACTCGCGAGGCCGGCACCCGAAGCCGCTGTTGATCGCGCCGCCGAAAGGGGTTGCCGGGGCGGCCTTGGCGCCCACATGATCTTAAGCGGTTCGCGTCAAGTACCGGAGGGATGCCGATGCCTCGTCTTTTCACCGGCCTCGAGATCCCGCCCGCGATCGGCCAGGAGCTGTCGAGCTACCGCGGCGGGCTGCCCGGCGCGCGCTGGATCGACCCCGAGAACTACCACATCACCCTGCGCTTCATCGGCGACGTCGACCATGCGGTCGCCCGCGAGGTGTTCTCGCTGCTGGGCGAGGGCCGGCGCCGCGAGCCCGTGACCGTCACCTTCGACGGCCTGTCGAGCTTCGGCGGCGAGCGCCCGCGCGCCGTGCTCGTGCGGGCGGTGCCGACGAACGGCTTGGCCGAGCTCCAGTCCGAGCAGGAGCGCATGGTGCGCCGCGCCGGGCTGCCGCCCGAGCGGCGCAAGTTCCTGCCCCACGTGACGCTCGCCCGGCTGCGCGACGCCTCGCCGATCGACGTCGCCGGCTACATCGCGACCCGCGGCCAGTTCCCGAAGCTGACCTTCACGGCCCGGCGCTTCGTGCTGTTCTCGTCCCGCGATTCGGTCGGCGGCGGCCCCTATGTGGTCGAGGCCGCCTACCCGCTCGGCTGAGCCGATGGCGCAGCTCCTCTCCGAGGCCGAGCGCAAGGAGATGCTGCCTCGGCTCGACGGCTGGCGCATGGTCGAGGGCCGCGACGCCATCGCCAAGACTTTCGTGTTCCGCGATTTCGTCGAGGCCTTCGGCTTCATGACGCGGGCCGCGCTCGCGGCCGAGCGGATGAACCATCACCCCGAGTGGCGCAACGTCTACCGCACCGTCGAGGTGACGCTCGCGACGCACGACGCCGGCGGGCTGACGCGGCGCGACGTCGAGCTCGCGCAGACGATGAACCGGTTGGCGCTCGGATAAAGCATGATCCCGAAAAGTGACTACCGGTTTTCGGAAAAGATCATGCTCAACCAAGGAAGTAGAGCGGGATGACGACTCGAAGAGAAGTCATCGCGCACTAAGCGCTACTTGCCGGTCACGCCGGCCTCGTCCTGGGCCTTCAGCACCTGCGGGCGCGGCATCGAGATGACGTTGTAGCCCGAATCGACGTGGTGGATCTCGCCGGTGACGCCGCGGGACAGGTCGGACAGCAGGTAGAGCGCCGAGCCGCCGATATCCTCGACCGAGACCGAGCGGCGCAAGGGCGAATGCGCCTTCTGATAGGAGAACATCAGCCGCGCGTCGGCGATGCCGGCGCCGGCGAGCGTGCGCACCGGCCCGGCCGAGATCGCGTTGACGCGGATATCGTCGGCGCCGAGATCGGCGGCGAGGTAGCGCACCGATGCCTCGAGCGCCGCCTTCGCAACCCCCATGACGTTGTAGTTCGGCATCACCCGCGTCGAGCCGCCGAAGGTGAGCGTGATCATCGAGCCGCCGGCGCTCATCCGGGCGGCGGCGCGCTTCGCGATCTCGGTGAAGGAGAAGCAGGAGATCAAGAGCGTGCGCGAGAAGTTCTCGCGGGTGGTGTCGGCGTAGCGCCCCTTGAGCTCGTTCTTGTCCGAGAAGGCGATGGCGTGGACGACGAAGTCGAGCCCGCCCCAGTCGCGGTCGAGCGCGTCGAAGACGGCGTCGACGCTCGCGATATCCTCGACGTCGCAGGGCAGGACGAGGTCAGAGCCGAGCGACTGCGCGAGCGGCGCGACGCGCTTGCCGAGCGCCTCGCCCTGGTAGGTGAAGGCGAGCTCGGCACCATGCGCGCGCAGGACCTTGGCGATGCCCCAGGCGATCGAGTGGTCGTTGGCGACGCCCATGACGAGGCCGCGCTTGCCCTGCATCAGGCCCATGGCGCCGACCCCCCCGCGCTCGTCCGGCCGAACCTTGAGCGCCATCAAGCTGTCATCCTTGCGCATGTCCATGACGGCGCCCCCAAAAGCCTCGAGCCGGGCGGACGCGCCGCCGCTCATTATCGTTTTGGGCCTGATC
>JAJKJG010000207.1 GCA_021154065.1 Methylobacterium sp. | reverse complement strand
GGGCTTCACAAGCAGACGGAGCTCGCGGCGCGGATGGGGGCGCGATTCGGTAAACTCTGATGCAGCCGAGCACGACGGTCGCGGCGAGAAGCCGTCGGTGTTTCCTGTCACGCCGAGCTACTCGACGGCTGGGTAGCGGCGCTCGAGCGCGTCGAAGTGGTCCTTGCGCAGGATGCGCTGGCGCTCCTCGAAGCTCGCGAGCCGGTCTGCGATCGCCGCAAGCGACCCGTCGCGCTTCAGCACGCCGAGCACCTCGTGGGCGCCCTTGATTGCCGCCTGCAGCGCAGCGTTGGCGTAGAGGGCGACGCCGGCGCCCATCGCCGCGAGATCGGATTGCGGCACCTCCGGGGTGCGCCCGCCGAAGACGATGTTGACGATCTGGGGCGCGGGCAGCTCACGCAAGATCCGTCCGATCTCGTCGCGCGACGTCGGCGCCTCGACGAACGTCGCGTCGGCGCCCGCCGCGATCATGGCCTGCGCCCGCTCGAGGGCGGCGTCGAGGCCGAGCCCCGCGCGCGCATCCGTCCGGGCGACGATCTGGAAATCGCCGTCCCACCGGGTGTCGACCGCGGCTCTGATCTTGGCCAGCATCTCGGGCAAGGGAACCACGTCCTTGCCTTCGAAATGTCCGCACCGCTTCGGGAAGACCTGGTCCTCGATCTGGAGCCCGGCGGCGCCGGCGCGCTCCAGCACCTTGACGGTGCGAACCACGCTGAGCGCATTGCCGAAACCCGTGTCGGCATCGACCAGGAGCGGCAGGGCGACGGCATCCGCCATCGCGGCGACGTGGTTCGCCACTTCGGTGAGCGTCGTCAGCCCGATGTCCGGCGCGCCGAGATGCATGTTGGCGATCCCGGCGCCCGTCACGTAACAGGCCTCGAAGCCGAGATCCTCGACGATGCGGGCAAAGAGGGCGTTGGCCGCGCCCGGCATCAGCGTCGCGGTTCGGCGGGCGAGGATTGACTTGAGCCGGGTCGTGGGTCGAACTTGCGGCGAGATCACATCGATACCCTGAACTGGTGAGAGCGCGCGGCGAACGCCGCCAACCCTAGCAAACGGAGGAGATCGTGCGGATGAAATTCGGTTTTGCGGCCGCTTTCGCACTCGCCCTGACGAGCGCCGCCGGGGCGGTCGAGCTCAATGTCACCCATTTCGGCACCGGCATGTACGGCGTGCCCTACGCGATTGCCCGGGAGAAGGGGTACTTCAAGGAGATCGGTCTCGACGTCACCGGCTTCCTCACCTAGGCCGGCGGCGGCACGACGGTGCGCAATGCGCTCGCCTCCGAGCTTCCTTATGGGGAAGTGGCGCTGCCGGCCGTGATCGCGGCGGCCCAGCAGGGGCTCGAGCTGACGATCGTCCATGCCGGCGTGGCGAGCGTCGCCGACCAGGTGTGGATCACCAAGAAGGGTGACGAGCGCATCAAGAGCGTGCAGGACCTGAAGGGCAAGAAGCTCGGCTATTCGAGCCCCAAATCCGTCACGGACATGATCACCACCATGATGCTCGACGACAACGGGCTGACCGGCCAAGTGGAGCGCCGCTCGGTCGGCGGCATCGGCGCCGGCGTCGCGGCGTTGCGCGAGGGCGGCGTCGACATGACCTACGTGACGCAGCCGGTGTGGGCGAAGGAGAAGGACAATTTCCGCGCCGTCTTCAATTCCGGCGACTGGGCGCCCCGCGTGATGCAGACCGTCGGGGTGGTGAGAACCGATTTCCTCAAGAAGAACCCGGAGCTGATCCGCGGCATCATCCAGGCGCGGCGCAAGGGCGTCGAGTTCATCCAGAAGAACCCGGACGAGGCCGCCGCCATCATGGCGAAGGAGTACAAGATCGCGCCGGCGGAGGCGAAGGCGGCGATCGCCGATATCCTGGCCGTGAAGGGCGTCTATTGGAGCCCCGGCGATTTCGATTACGAGGGCATGCAGACGATGCTTCGCGGCCTGCAGCTCGTGAAGGCGATCGAGCCCGGGCCCTTCGACTGGTCGAAGGTCGTCGACGAGAGCTATCTGCCCGAGGATCTGCGGCGCCGGCCGAAGTCCTAGCCTGTTGCAAATCCTGGCTTGTTCCCAGTCGCCGTGGTCGACCGGGCCGCAGCGAGGCGGGGAGCCGGGGCCCGTCGACACGCGCCGCATCGGCGGGTGCCGGACGCCCGCCGCGTCGCATCCGGCATGACCGATGCTCGAACGGGTGGACGTCGATGGTGAGCGACGGCATCCAGGTCCGCCTTCACGGCGTCACCCGCATCTATCCCGCAGGCGAGGGGCAGAAGCCGGTCCATGCGCTAGGCCCCCTCGACCTCGATCTGCGCCAGGGCGAGTTCTTTTCCGTCGTCGGGCCCTCCGGCTGCGGAAAGTCGACGCTTCTCGACGTCATTGCCGGGCTTGCGAGCCCAACCTCGGGCACGGTGACCTTCGAAGGGCGTGCCGTCGCGGGCCGCGTGCCGGACGGCGTCGGCGTCGTGTTCCAGGAGGACGCGAGCTTTCCGTGGCTCACGTCTTTCGACAACGCCGCCTTCGCGCTGCGCCGGGCCGGGCTGCCCGAGACGGACGTCCGCGAGCGGGTTGAGCATACGCTGTCGCTCATGGGGCTGATGCCCTTTGCGCGGGCGTATCCTGCGCAGCTCTCCGGCGGCATGCGGCAGCGGGTCTGCATCGCCCGCACCCTCGTCACGCGCCCGCGCCTGCTTCTCCTCGACGAGCCCTTCGGCGCGCTCGACCAGCAGACCCGGCTGCTCATGGGCGACGAGCTGCTTCGCCTCTGGCGCGAGACCGGCGCCACCATCCTCCTCATCACGCATTCCCTCGACGAGGCGACCCTGCTGTCCGACCGCGTCGGCGTGATGTCGGCACGCCCGGGTGTGTTCATCGATCTCGTCGAGACCGGCTGGCCGGCCGAGCGCGACAGCCGCATCGTCGCGGATCCTGCCTTCGGCCGCATCACCGGCCGAATCTGGGCGGCGCTGCGCGACCAATCCATCCGCGCCCTGGACTCCGCACGGTGACCCGCTCGGGATGGATCCGCCTCGCCGTCATCGGCGGCGCCGTCGCGCTCCTCGAGGCGTCCTGCCGGCTCGGCCTCGTCAGCCGGCACGCGGTGATCCCGCCGAGCGAAATGGCGCGGGGGGCGTTTCGGGCGCTCGGCGCCGAGGACGTGCGCGGCGACGTGCTCGCCACCCTGCTGACGGTCGCGCAGTCGTTCGTGCTCGCGATCGTCGCCGGCTTCGCTCTCGGCGTCCTGCTGCACCGGCTGCCGCGCTTGCGCCGGGCGCTCGATCCGTTCCTGGCGAGCTACTACGCCGTGCCGACCTTCGTGTTCTATCCGGTGTTCATCGTCCTGTTCGGACTGAACCGATGGCCACTCGTGACGATCGGCTTCATCTTCGCCGTGGTGGCGGTTGCGATCAACACCCTCGACGGGCTCTCGCGCGTGCCGCGCGCGTTCCTGCGCACGGCGCAGGTGATGCGGCTTTCGGGCCGCCAGACGCTCCTGCGCGTGATCCTGCCGGCCGCCGCGCCGTGGCTCTTCACGGGCGCGAAATTCGCGGTCGCCTATTCCTTCATCGGCGTGATCGCCGGCGAGTTCGTGCAAGCGGGCTCCGGCATCGGCCACGCCATCGCCTTCGCCTATAACTCCTTCGACAATCCGACGATGTACGGCCTCATGATCCTGCTCTTCGGGACTGTCGGCACCATCAACATGATCCTCTGGACCTGGGAGCAAAGGCTCTATGCACGGCGCGGCGGACGTTGAGCCGATGGCGGTGACGCGGGACGGCGCGCGGCGCAAGACCGCGCTTGCCGACATCGTGGTGCTGATGGTCGCGATGATTCTGTTGTGGCAGCTCGGCAGCTGGCGCCTCGGCCATGAGGTGATGCCGTCGCCGGCCGCGACCTTGCGCAAGCTCGCGGCAATCATGACCGACGAAGATTTCCCGCGTCACGCCTGGGAAACCGGCCGCGCCTTCGGGACGGCACTTGTGATCGCGCTCGCCGGCGGGCTCGTCATCGGGCTCGTGCTCGGGGCGCACCGGCTCTCGGGCGATGTCGCCGAACCGATCCTCGTGGCGCTCTACTCCATCCCGAAGATCACGCTCTATCCGGTGATCCTGCTGCTCTTCGGCCTTGGCATTTCGGCGAAGATCGCTTTCGGGGTGATCCACGGCATCATCCCGGTCGCGGTCTTCACGATGAACGCCGTGCGCAACATCCGCGAGGTCTATTTCCGCGCCGCGAAGGCGATGCGCCTGTCTGGGGTCCAGACCGCCTGGAGCATCGTGCTGCCGGCTACCGTGCCGGAGATCGTCTCCGGGTTCAGGCTCGGGTTTGCCTTGACGCTGCTCGGGACGCTGATCGGCGAGATGTTCGCGTCCCAGCGCGGGCTCGGCTACATGCTGGTCAAGGCCATGGAGACGAACGATGTCGGGACGGTCATGGCGCTGGCCCTTCTGCTGATCACGCTCGCCACCATGGCCTCCTCCGTTCTCCTCGCCCTCGATCGCAAGCTGCATCGCGGCACCGCACCCGCTTGAGGATATCGCGCGCATGACCTCCATCCGCCTCAAGGCCCTGCTCGCGAAGGGCGAGTTCATCCTGGCTCCCGGCGTCTTCGAGATGTTCTCGGCCAGGATTTCCGACCGCATCGGCTTCAAGGCGCTGTACATGACCGGTTATGGCGTATCGGGCTCGCATCTCGGCGTCGCCGATGCCGGGCTCGTCACCTATCGCGACATGGTCGACCGGGCCCGCACCATCGCGTCTGCCATCCAGGCGCCGCTGATCGCGGACGCGGATACCGGTTTCGGCGGGCTGATCAACGTGCGCGAGACCGTGCGCGGCTACGAGGCCGCCGGGGTGCAGGCGATCCAGATCGAGGATCAGGAGATGCCGAAGAAATGCGGCCACACCCCGAACCGGCGGGTGATCCCGACCCGCGACATGTGCCGCAAGATCGAGGTCGCCCTGAATGCGCGGACGCGGTCCGACACGCTCATCATCGCGCGCACCGACGCCCGCACCGGCCTCGGCCTCGACGAGGCGATCGCCCGGGGCAAGGCCTTCGCGCAGGCCGGCGCCGACATCATCTTCGTCGAGGCGCCCGAGAGCGAGGACGAGTTTCGATGCGTGGGCGATTCCATCGACGCGTGGCTCCTCGCCAACATGGTCCCGACCGGCAAGTCCCCGGTGGTCTCGGCCGCCAAGCTCAAGCGCTTTGGCTTCGCCATCGCGATCTATCCCTCGGCCGGCATGGCGGTGGCCTGCGCCGCCATGGACGCGAACTACCGGTATCTCAAGGAGAACGGCTCGACCGAGGGTTCGCCGGTGCCGGCCTATACGATGGCGCAGCTGCACGACCTCATGGGGTTTCCCGACGTCTGGGAGTTCGAGAAGCGCTACGCCGAGCCGTGAGCTCGGCTGGCGGCGAGGCGTGCCGCCGCGGCGCCTGAAAGGCGCCCGAGAGTGATCGCGGTGAGGAGGCCGTTGCCGGAGAGATAGCCGGCGGCGGTCGCGCCCGAGACGCCGCAGGCGGCGCCGCCGGCCGCGAACAGGTTCGGCAGCGGCCGTCCGTCGCGGCGCAGGACGCGCGCGCTCCGATCCACCACCAGCCCGCCTTGGGTGTGGAACAGCGCTCCGGTGACCCGAACCGCGTGGAGCGGCGCCTGGAGCTCCGGCACGCCGGCGAAGCACCGTCCGAAGCTATCCGTCAGGCCGGAGCGCTTCATCCGGTCGACGGCGTCGAGCGTCGCGGCCAGAGCCTCGGCGGGAAGCCCTGCCTGTCGCGCCAGCTCGGACGAGTTCTGCGCAGAGAGGACGGCGCCCGCCGCTTCCGCCTGACGGAAATCCTCGAACTGGCGTGCGATCCCGGCGATGCGATCGTCGAACACGGTCCAGGCGATGCCGCCCGGCTGCGCCAGAACGACGGTTGCCTGCTCGGAATAGCCTCTCGTTTCGTCGGAGAAGCGCCGTCCTTCGGCATTCACCTGAACGCCACCTTCGGTGATCGTCGCCCAGGTGATGAGAATCCCGTGCGGGTGGGCGACCGAGCCGTGGCCCTGGTAGCCGGCGAGATGGCGCGTCGCCGCGCCGAGCGCCTCGCCCCAGCGGAGCGCGTCCCCTTGATTGCCGGCATGGCCGAAATAGAGCGCGCCCGCCATCTCCGGAACGTGGCGCGACACCAGCATCGTGTCGCCGCCGTAGCCGCCGCAGGCAAGGACCAGGGAGCGGCACGCGAGATGCTCCTCGCTGCCGTCCGGACGCCGCACGACGAGGCCGGCGACGTTGCCGTCGCGGTGGACAAAGAGCGCCGTCGCATTCGCGTCGCACACGAGCTCGGCGCCGGCGCAGACCGCCGCCTCGCGCAAGCGGTCCATCAGCTCCGCGCCCGACCGGCTCGGGAGGCCGTGCATGCGGAGCACGGAGTGGCCCGGATAGCGGAAATCGTCGACCAGCCCGATGGGCAGCCCATAGGAGTCGGCGAGCCACTCGAGGGCCGGTCCCGCGGCGCGCGAGACCGTCTCGACGAGAGCGGCGTCGGATGCGCCCTGCGCTTTCGCCATGATATCTGCGGCGAACGCCGGCGCACTGTCCTCGACGCCCGCCGCTCGCTGCCAGCGCGTGCCCGCCGCCGGGATCAGCCCGGCCGAGAGCGCCGTCGAGCCGCGCGGCTCAGGGTCGCGTTCGATCACGAGCGCATCGAGGCCGCCAGCGCGGGCGGCAAGCGCCGCTGTCAGTCCGGCGGCGCCGGCTCCGATGATCACGACCGGCGCTTCGGCCGCGAAAGAGACTCCTTCGGCCGGAAGGACGCTCATGCCTGCCGAACCTCGCCCCTCGCTTCCGCAACCGTCGCGAGGCGGCACACCGGGCGAAGCGCCGCGATCGCCGTGTCGTGCACCGGTGGCGAGAAGGCGGCGCAGCCGTCGGTC
>JAJKJG010000206.1 GCA_021154065.1 Methylobacterium sp. | reverse complement strand
CTTACCCGAGCCGCTGGCGCCGATCATGCTGACGACGTTCGCCCGGTGCACGTCGAAGGAGACGCCCTTGAGGACCTCCAGCGCGCCGAACTTCTTGTGGACATCAACGACTCTGATGCATGGCGGTTCGCTCATTCGCGGGACGCATCGCTTCGATGAAGTTTGACGGGGTGGACAGCTTTGCAGTCGCGCGACTATCGTGGGCGAAGGCCGGTTTGGCAATTCGGCACTCACCTTGACAGGCCATGCGTTCACCACCGGCTGAGATCGCTGCTCCCGTCGAGGACATCGACACGCCGGCGCTGATCGTCGACCTCGCCCCGTTCGAGCGCAATCTCGAGAAGATGGCGAGGGTTGCGCGCGAGGCCGGTGTCAGGCTCAGGCCGCACGCGAAGACCCACAAATGCCCGGAGATCGCGAAACGGCAGATTGCGCTTGGCGCCGTCGGCCAGTGCGTGCAGAAGGTCGCGGAAGCGGAAGCGCTCGCGAGCGCCGGCATCCGCGACATCCTCGTCAGCAACGAGATCGTCGGCGCGTCGAAGCTGCGACGCCTGGCGCGGCTCGCCGAGGACGCCAGGATCGCGTTGTGCTTCGATGATGCCGGGCAGGTCGACGCCGCCTCGCGGGTGGCGGGCGACCACGGCGTCGAGCTCGGGGCGCTCGTCGAGATCGAGGTCGGGATGGAGCGCTGCGGCGTCGCGGCCGGAGCGCCCGCCCGAGACCTCGCCCGCCGGATCGCGGATGCGCCGCATCTGCGCTTCGAGGGCCTGCAGGCGTATCACGGCCGAGCTCAGCATCTTCCGACCGCGGCCGAGCGCCGCCAGGCGATCGACGGCGCGATCGAAGCGGTGCGAAAGACGGTCGAGGCGCTCGCCGCTGCCGGCCTCCCCTGTCCGAGCGTGACCGGCGCCGGCACGGGCACATTCCGTCTCGAGGCTGCGAGCGGCGTCTACAACGAGCTGCAGGTCGGATCGTACGTCTTCATGGATACCGACTACGCGAGGATCGGCGCCGCCGACGGCGGGCCCTACCGCGAGTTCGAGCACAGTCTCTTCGTGCTCTCCTCGGTGATGAGCGTTCCGGCACGCGACCGCGCCATCCTCGATGCGGGGCTCAAATCCTACAGCGCCGAGAAGGGCCCGCCCTGGGTGCACGACCGTCGAGGGCTTGAGGTCGTCGGCGTCTCCGACGAGCACGCAAAGCTCCATCTGTCGGCCGAGACGCCGCCGCTTCGCCTCGGCGATAAGCTCCGCTTGATCCCGGGCCATTGTGACCCGACCGTCAATCTGCACGACTGGTATGTCGGCGTGCGCGCCGGCTATGTCGAGGCGCTTTGGCCAATCGCCGCGAGGGGCGCCAGCCACTGACCGATGCAAACGGGGAGGGCACGATGACCGAGACGATCAAGACGGGAAAACGCGACTTCCTGAAGGCCGCTGCTCTCGTCGGCGCCGCATCGAGCGTGCTGTCGGCGAGCACCGGACGCCCTGCGCTCGCGCAGATGCTCGAGACCGGCGTGCGCGACGATTCCGTTCTCGCCAAGGTCCGCAAGGAGAGTGTCTTGCGGGTCGGGTACGCGCAAACCGGTCCATGGTTCTACAAGGACGCAAAGACGGGGGAGCTCGGCGGCATCTACAAGGACGTGGTCGACCAGCTCTGCCGCGAGCTCCAGATCAAGGCGGAGTACAAGGAGGTCACGTTCGCGAACTCGACGGTCGGGCTGAGACGAGGCGATTACGACCTGTTCGGATCCTCGCTCACCTACACGATCCAGCGCGCGCTGGTGGTGAACTACATCGGGCCGATCTGGTCGAAGGGAAGCAACCTCCTGATCCACAAGGACAGCGCCGATCGGTTCAAGACGGCGGCCGACCTCAACAGCGAGGACGTGATCTTCTCCGTCACCGCGGGCGCGAGCGAGGAGCCGCGCATTCCGCTGCTGTTTCCGAAGGCGAAGCTCATCACCACCACCGGCCAGGTGACGCTCGGCGCCGAGCCGGTGCGAGCGAAGCGCGCGCAGGTCTGGATGAGCGGCGACAGCGACGTCATCCTGTTCGCAAAGCGCAACAGCAGCTGGGCCGCGGTAGTCGATCCGGAGAACCCGATCGACCGCCGGCCGAACACATGGGCCGTGCGTTACGGCGATGACGAATGGAAGCAGTTCCTCGATTTCTGGGCCGCCTTCCTGACCGCCAACGGCGAGGTCGCAAGGCTCTTCAAGCATCACATGGAGAAGCTCGGAGCGGCGTAACGTTGAACGCCGACCGGGTGCCTGCCCGGCCGGCACCTGCGGCGACCTTGAGCGAGCTTCGATGATCATCGACTGTCATGCGCACGTCTTCCAGAACTGGAAGGACGCTTGCGGCCATCCTTCCATGGAGATCCACCTCAAGTACCTCCAGAAAGTGGTGACCCGCCCGGCGGCGCGGGCCTTTCGCGTCCGCGACGGCGCCGAGGTCAAGCCGAACATGCTGTTTCGCTCCGGTGACGACACCTGGAGCGGACTAACGGATGTCGGCTTCCGGGTTGGCCGTTACGGGCAGCTTCAATTCACCTTCGAAGGGGAAGACTACGCCGTCCAATACATGCCCGTGGGCATGCAGGAGATCGAGGCGCCGCCCGAGTTGATGATCGCCCAGATGAGCTACGCGGGGGTCGATCACTGATCCTCCAGGCCGGAGGTGGGTACGGCGCGATGAACGACTACAACGCCTTCGCCCAGAGCCAGTATCCGGCGAAGTTCAGTGCCCTCCTGCAGGTCGACGAGGCGGTCGCGGATCGCGGCGAGGCGCTGTCCGAATTCGACCGCGCCGTCGGCCGCCTCGGCCTGAAAGGCATCTATTATTCCCAGGATTTTTCCCGGCATGGCTACGCGCGCAACGTCGACGACCCGGCTTTCGGGCCCTTCTGGGATCGCGTCGCGGCGTCGAAGCTGCCGGTCTTCATCGAGCTGTCCGGCACGCCGTCCTATGATCGGGCGGGCTATATCGGCAACCTCTCGGCGCTCAGCCGCGTGATGCAGCGGCTGCCCGGCACGCGGTTTCTCCTCGTGATGGGCCCGCCGGTGGCGCATTTCGCGGCGAACGGCCGCTGGGACTTCCCGCCGGAAGTGCTTGCCGCCTACAAGCGCGACAACCTCCAGATGGAGATCATGTTCCCGATCACCTGGGGCGGCCGCTGGGACTATCCTTATCCCGAGGCGCAGGAGCTGATCCGCGGCATGCGCGACCTGTTCGGGGCGGGCAAGCTCGTGTGGGGCTCCGACATGCCGAACGTCGAGCGCTTTTGCACCTACAAGCAGAGCCTGGATTACGTCAGGCGCTACTGCCCGTTCCTCTCGGCTTCCGAGAAAGATGAGGTGCTCGGCCGGAACGCCGCCGAACTGATCGGCGTCCCGGCGTAGCCGATCGATCAGCGCGGCTGATGGGTCGGCGCCGGCGCCGCGTGCAACCGTGTTGGATGGGTGCCATGGAAACCCTTCCATGGCCGCGGAATACGTTGCACGGGATGGGGCAGGCGAGCACGGCCTCATAAACGGCGCCGCAAGCCGCCCCTGGTGGAACGGCATTGCTCATGCTTCATTGGAGAGGTAGCGGGATGCAGCGTGCTGGCCGCCGCGAGAGGAGCAAGCAATGGGAATCATCTGGACCATCATCATCGGTTTCATCGCGGGGGTGATTGCCAAGTTCATCATGCCGGGCCCGAACGAGCCGTCGGGCTTCATCCTGACGACGATCCTCGGGATCATCGGTGCGTTCGTCGCGACGTTTCTTGGCCAGGCGCTCGGCTGGTACCGCCCCGGCGAGGGCGCCCATTTGTTTGGTGCGGTGGTCGGCGCCTGCATCGTGCTTCTCATCTGGGGGGCGGTGGCCGGGCGCCGGGGGGCGCCCTGAGCTATTCTGGCCAATGTGCAGCTGCTACCCCGGGAGGGCCGCCGTTCGCCCTTGGGCGGCGGCCGGCCGGGCGACGTGCAGTGGTCCAGGACCTTGGCGGAATAGCGCGAGGACATCAGGCTGGGCACATCGGTGGCGGGTGACGTACGGATTTGCGAGGTCGGGCCTCGCGACGGCCTGCAGCTTGTCCGGCAGGTCATGCCGACCCCTGAAAAGCTGCGCTGGCTCGCTGCGCTCGCCGCGTGCGGCTTCCCTGAGATCGATGCGACGAGCTTCGTGCCGCCCCAGGCGTTCCCGCAGTTCGCCGATGCCGCCGTAGTCGTCGCCGCTGCCCGCGCGTCCGCCGCAGGCTGGCGCGTCGGCGCCCTCGTTCCCAACCGCAAGGGCGCGGAGCGCGCGATTGCCGCTGGGGCTCAAATGCTGTTCTGCATCGTCTCTGCGAGCGCCAGCCACAGCATGGCCAACACCCGCCGAACGCGCGAGCAGCAGGCGGACATCGTCGCCGAGGTGGTGGGCCTCGCTGGTCGGATGAGCGCGCCGCGAGCGCATGTGTCGGGCGGCATTCCCACTGCCTTCGGCTGCTCCATCGAGGGCCGTGTCGCCGAAGCGGAGGTCTGCCGGGTGGCGGTGATGCTGGCCGAGCGCGGCGTCGACGAAATCGGCCTCGCCGACACGGTCGGCTACGCCGACCCGGCGCTCGTCAAAACACGCGTGCGAGCCGTACGCGACGCGGTCGGTCCGGGCATGCCGATGCGGCTTCATCTGCATGACACGATGGGCCTCGGCCTCGCCAATGTGCTCGCCGGTCTCGAGGCAGGCGTCACGGCGTTCGACGCCGCCTCCGGCGGGTTTGGGGGCTGCCCCTTCGCGCCCGGCGCCTCGGGGAACGTGGCGACCGAGGACCTCGTCTTCATGCTCGAGCAGATGGGGCTTCGGACCGGCATCGACCTCGGCAGGCTGATCGCCGCCACCGACATCCTCGCGGCGGCGCTGCCGGACGAGACCATGCAGAGCCATGTGCGTCGGGCTGGGATCCCCAAGGTCTACGGAGCGGCCGCATGACGAGGCTTCCGCTGGCGGGTATCCGCGTCGTTGAATTCTCTCAGATGGTGATGGGACCGTCGTGCGGGATGATCCTCGCCGATCTTGGGGCGGACGTGATCAAGGTCGAGCCTCCGCAAGGCGACCGCACCCGCTTCTTCAAGAGCGTCGCTTCGGGCTTCTTCAACACCTACAGCCGCAACAAGCGCAGCGTGGTCATCGACACCGCGACACCCGAGGGCCAGCGCACGGCACGCCGCCTGATCGGCACCGCCGACGTGCTGATCGAGAACTTCCGACCGGGGTTGCTGAAACGCTTCAATCTCGATCACGAGGCGCTCGCGCCGGAACATCCCCGACTCATCTACTGCTCGCTCAAAGGCTACATGCCGGGTCCCTACGAGAACCGCCTGGCGCTCGACGAGGTCGTGCAGATGATGGGCGGCCTCGCCTACATGACCGGCCCCCCCGGCAAGCCGATGCGCGCCGGCGCTTCCGTGAACGACATCATGGGGGGCATGTTCGGCGTCATCGCGATCCAGGCGGCGCTCGCCGAGCGCGAGCGCACCGGCAACGGCGCCTACATCCAGAGCGCCCTGTTCGAGAACAACGTGTTCCTCATGGCCCAAGCTATGATGTTCGAGAGCGTGACGGGCGAGGCCTCCACCCCCTGGTCCGTGAAGGCCTCGCCCTGGCCCGTCTATGACCTGTTCGAGACCCGCGACGGCCAGCCGATCTTCGTTTCGATCGTCGGTGAGGAGCAGTGGCAGGGTTTCTGCCGCAGCTTCGGCTTCGAGCGCTGGCTTGGCGATCCGCGGCTCGCGACCAGCCAGGACCGGGTCGACCATCGCGACTGGATCATCCCGGCGATCGCCGAGGCCATCGGCAAGCACGACATGGCATCGCTTTGCGCTTCGTTCGAGCGCCTTGGGCTGCCTTTTGCGCCGGTGAACAAGCCCGGCGACTTGTTCCACGATCCTCACCTCAACGCCTCGGGCGGCCTGTTGGACCTCGCCATCGAGGACGGCCGGCACGTGAAGACGCCGGCGCTGCCGTTCTCCATCAGCGGCGAAAGGCTGCAAAAGCGCCGCGATCCCCCGAAAATCGGCGAGCACACCGACGAGATCCTGGCGGAGCTGGATCGGGTCAGGCCGGCCTGAATCCGGTGGCCGGAGAGAAGGCGACAAAGGGAGGAAAGCCATGGAGATGACCCGCCGCAATGCACTGCAGGGCGGTTCGGTGGTCTTGGGCGCCGGCCTCTTCGGAGGTCGCTCGCTTGCGCAGGCGAGGCTCGCCAGCTTGGCCTACGGTCCCGCGACCGGCGTGTACTCGCTGGGCCCGATCGCCGACGCCAAGGGCTTCCTCAAGGCGGAGGGGCTCGATTTCAAGCTCGTGGTCGGCAACGCAGGCACCCACGGCCGGCAATCGCTCGCAGCCGGACAGGCGCTGTTCGCGCACGGGGACGCAAGCCACCCCCTCCAGCTCTCGACCCGCGGCAAGAAGGCCAGGATCGTCCTGGCGACCCAGATGATCGCCTCGATCGCCAACATCGTCGTGCGCAAGGACCTGTTCGACGCCGGCATCGACAGTGTCGAAAAGCTCGCCGCCTACAAGCGGCCGAACGGCGGCAAGCCGATCCTGGCGGCGACGGCGATCGGCTCCGGCACGTGGATGTACGGCACCTACACGTTCGAATCGAAGGGCCTCGGGAACACCGTCACCTGGGTCGCAGGCGGCGGCCTCAACACGATGTTGCCGGCCCTCGAGACCAAGCAGTTCGATGCGATCATGGCAGTGGCTGGGTGGGTCATCGAGGCGGAGAGCAAGGGCTTCGGCAAGGCCATCTTCGACACGTCGAAGCCGGGCGTCTTTACCG
>JAJKJG010000205.1 GCA_021154065.1 Methylobacterium sp. | reverse complement strand
GAGCCGCCGTGATCACCGGAACCGGTTGGCGGAGGGGAGGCGGTCCCGCGACGTGGGCTCGGTGGTCCATGGCTCGGGCGTCCGCTTCGACGCTTGACGGTCCGCGCGGCCTAAGTGCGCCGACCGTCTCGATCACGCCGCCTCCCGGCCACTACGAGCCGGGCGCAGTGGGGCTGCATAGGCGCTTGCCTAAAGGGGCGCCGACGAGCGGTGTCGGACCGGACGGCGGCTTGGCGAACGAGCCGCACAAAGAACCGCGCGGGGCGCCAGGCGACTGGCATCCTAAAACATTGTGAGCCGGTCCCCGGCGTCCCGCTCCCTTGCTCTTTGACAGTGCGAAGACTTCGCCCGGGAACGCCCGGGGGATTTGGCGCGTCTTTCAGATCGTCAGGCCGGCTTCGCCGCGCCGACCGGCGTCGGGACAGCTTCAGGCTCGGGTGGCGCTGTCTCTTTGGCGGCTCCGGCCCGGCCGAAGAACAGGCAGAGCAGCACGACGGGGACGCCCATTGCGGCGGTGAGCGCGAAAAAGGCTGGGAACCCTTCTAAGGGCGGCCTTCCCACGCCTGCGAAGGCGGCGACGAGGAAGCCGGCGCTGCCGGCGATGAGCTTGCCCGGGAGCGCGTAAAGCGAGGAGAGGAGTGCGTATTGGCTTGCCGCGAAGCCCGCGCCCGTCAGTCCCGACATGTAGGCAATGAGCGCCGTGCCGGCAAACCCGCCGCCGAAATTGTCGATCGAGATCGCGATCGTCAGCCGCCACAGCTCGGGCGGGCCGTAGGCGAGCCACGACAGGCTGAGATGCACGCCCGCCGCGAGCGCGCCGCCGATCACGAAGGTCGGGTAGAGGCCGAGCCGGGCGATCGACCAGCCGGCGACGAACGAGGCGAAGATGCCGACCCAGATGCCGTAGAGCTTCGTCACTGCGGCGATCTCCGGCAGCGAGTAGCCGACGGCGCGGTAGAGCGGGTTCGCCATCACGCCCGACACGAAGTCCGGCATCCGGTAGAGCGCGACCATGATCAGGATCGCCCACAGGCGCGGCCCGAGGCGGCGGTGGAGGTCGGCGATCGGGTCGAGGAGCGCCCGCCCGCGCGACCAGCCGGGCGCAGGCGTCGCGAGGGCCGGCTTTTCGGCCTCGCCGGACGGCGCTTCGCGGTCGATCACCGGCGCGGCGAGCGCGGCCAAAACCCCGACGCCCATCAGCGCCGCCATGGACAGGTAGGCGGTCGTCCAGCCGGCCCAGTGCGCGAGAACGAGCGCGCCGGCGCCGGCAGTGATCAAGGCGATGCGATAGCCGAGATTGGAGGTCGCGGCCATCATCCCCTGCTGCTCGGTGCCGACCGCGTCGATGCGCCAGCCGTCGATGACGACGTCCTGGGTCGCGGCCGAGAAGGCGACGAGGAACGCGCCAAGCCCGAGGAGCGCGAGATGACGGCCGGGCTCGGCAAAGGCCATGAGCGTCAGGGCCGCGGCGACGCAGATCTGCGACAGCACCATCCAGGCCCGCCGCCGCCCGAGCCACGGCGCGAGCACCGGCAGATCGTACCGGTCGACGATCGGCGACCACAGGAACTTCAGGCTGTAGGGCAGCGCCAGATAGCTGAACAGCCCGATCGTCTTGACGTCGATGTCGGAGAAGGCGAGCCGCGCCGAGAAGGTGCCGAGCACCAGCAGAAGCGGCAGCCCGGACGAGAAGCCGAGCGCCAGCATGATCGCGACGCGCCGGTCCGCGAGAAGCCGCCAGTCGCCGCCCGGAGCCTTGAACATCGACCGCTCCCCCGCCGTCGACCGAATCAGCCGCGTCAACGGCTTCTTAACGTTCGGGCCGCCGCTGAAGAAACCGTGAAGGGCGGCGATATTGCGGCCGTGCGTGCCGCGGCAGCGGCCGGCCCCCCCGTGCGGAACCGCGGTTCGGCGCCGGAGTTGCGCCCAGGAGGGTCTTTCCCGCGACTGCGAATGAACAGACGCTACGCCTCTCCGGCGTCGCCGCGAGTAGCCTTCGCTGTATCGAGTGTGTAGAGCGGTGAGACGATGCCGGACGAGCGGACAGGCGGGACGAGCGTAGGCCCAGGGCCCGGCGAGACCGCGGACCGCTCCGGCCTTCGCGCCGTCTATTACATCGCGGCCGCCGTGCTGGCGCTGCTCGTTCCGTTGATCCTGCTCGCCGGCATCTGGATCCGGCAGGAGTTCACGAAGACGCAGCGCGATCTCGAGGAATACCTCGAGGGACGGGCGACGGCGCTGTCGCAGCGGGTCGAGGCCGAGATCCAGCAGGAGATCACCGTCCTTCAGGCGATCGCCGCGCTGCCGAGCCTCGACGAGCCGAACCTGCCCGAGTTCCATCGCGAGGCCGCGCGCATGATCGCCGCGATGCCGCAATGGGCGGTCATCAGGCTCGTCGACGGTGAGACCGGCAAGGAGGTCGTCAACACGCTCCGCCCGGTCGGGACCGACCCTGCCGACGCGACGGCGCCGGACGACGTGAAGGCGGTCGCGGCGGCGCGCCGGCCGGCGGTCCGGACACGGCTGCCGGAAGCCAACGGCCTGTTCTCGGATCACGCGATCTTCCTCTACGTGCCGGTGATCCGCGACGGCGGCGCGCGCTATGTGCTCGTCGCGGGGGCGAGAGCCGCGACGATCCAGACGATCCTCGGCGAGCAGGCCGACGATCCGCGCGTCCTGACCGTCGTCGTCGACGAGAGCGACCGCATCCTCGCCCGCTCGCGCGCCCCCGACGAGTTCGTCACGAGGCAAGCGAACCCGGAGCTGCGCCGGTCGACGGCAGGCCGGCCCGGTGGCCTCTTCGCCGCGCCGGAGGTGTCGTCGCAGGACGTGTTCACCGCCTTCCGGCGCTCGCCGACGACGGGCTGGCTGTTCGTCGTCGCGACCGACCGCCAGCAATTCGATCGTCTCGCGCAGCGCTCGACGCTGGCGACGATCGCGACCGCGAGCCTCGCCCTGACGCTCGCGGTGATCCTTGCCGTGTTCCTGTTCTACAACGTCATGGAGCGCCGGGTGAGCGCCGAGCGGCTCGCGGCCTCGCGGGCGCTGAGCGATCTCGATGCCCGCCTCCTCGCCACGACCCAGGAGGCGCTCGCCGAGCAGCGCAAGGCGTCCTCCGAGCGCGAGGTGCTGCTGCGCGAGATCTATCATCGGGTGAAGAACAACCTGCAGATCGTGCAGAGCCTCCTGCGCCTCGGCTCGCGCGACCTCGGGCCCGATCAGCGCGACGCGTTCGAGAGCGCGATCCGGCGCATCGGCGCGATGGCCCGCGTCCACACACTGCTCTATAGCTCGGCCGACCTCGCCTCGATTGACCTACGCAAATATCTCGACGGCTTGTCGAAGGAGGTCGCCGACGCCTTCGGGGCGCAGGAGCGCGGCATCCGGACGGTCGTCGAGGCCGACGCCATGCGGGTTCCGCTCGACACCGCGGTGCCGCTCGCCTTCATCGCCGTCGAAGTTCTGACCAACGCCTTCAAGCACGCCTTCCCGGCCGGGCGCGGCGGTACGATCAAGGTCGAGGCGCGCCAGAGCGGCGACCGCGGCATCCTCGTCATCAGCGACGACGGCATCGGCATGAAACCCGAGAGCGGCGCGCGGCGGGCGCTCGGCCTCACCATCGTCTCGAAGCTCATCCAGCAGATCGACGGCGTGCTCGAGAAGCCGGAGGAGGGACGCTCGACGGTCAAGATCGATTTCCCGCTCGCCGGCGCCTCGTCCGGCCCCGCCGAGGAGGCGGAGGAGCGGCCCCGCCGCGCCGCCGCCGGCTCTTGATCGGGCCCGAACGCGCCTCCATATTCGCGTTGCGGCGGGGTGCCGTCGCGCCGGGTGCCGCATCCGCGGGCCCAAACGATGCGGAGCGCCTGCAAGGGCTTCGACCATGTCGCGTCAATCGCCGTTCGGGCACCCGTTCCTCCTTGGCTTCGACGAGATCGAGCAGGCGCTCGATCGTGTGTCGAAAGCCGCGAGCGACGGCTATCCTCCCTACAATATCGAGCGCGTCGCCCGCACCGAGCGCGAGCCGGAACGGCTGCGGATCACGCTTGCGGTCGCGGGGTTTACCCGGGACCAGCTCGAGATCACGCTCGAGGAGAGCCAGCTCGTCATCCGCGGCCGCCAGAGCGAGGACAAGGCGCGGCAGTACCTGCATCGCGGCATTGCGGCGCGGCAGTTTCAGCGCGCCTTCCTGCTCGCCGAAGGCATGGAGGTTCTGGGCGCCGACCTGTCGGATGGGTTGCTGTCGATCGATCTCGCCCGTCCCGAGCCGGAGCGGATCGTCCGGAAGATCGACATCGCCTCGCGGGACGAGATCTGACCGCGAGCCGCTCTGCTCAAGGAGAGAGCCATGACCAAGACCGAGATGAAGACCGAGAACGAAGTGAAGACCGTCGCCGTCGACGCGGCCGACCTCGCGGCGCTCGGCGAGGGGCAGGTCGCCTATGTCCGGCCGATGCAGTCCGACGAGGTGCGCGCGCTGTTCCCGCAGGCTCCCGAGATGCAGCCCGGGCTCAGGCTGTTCGCGCTCCTGTCGGCGAGCGGCACGCCGATCCTGCTGACCGATTCGCGCGATGCCGCGCTTGCGAACGCCTGGGCGCACGACCTGCGCACGGTGAGCGTCCATTAAAGCAGCTTCGGCTGCCGCTCCGGCTCGCGGTGCGGCACCACGCCCTCGACCGCCGCGATCAGCCGCTCGATGTCCTCGTGCCGCGACAGCCGGTGGTCCCCGTCCTTGATGAGCGTCAGCGAGACGCTGTCGCCCGGCAGATGCTCGACGAGCTCGAGCGCATGGCGCCACGGCACGTCGGGGTCCCGCATGCCTTGCAGGATGTGGACCGGGCAGCCGGTTCGGATCGTCTCGCCGAGGAGAAGGTGCTGCCGTCCGTCCTCGATCAGCCGGCGGGTGATCGGGTAGGGCTCGTCGGAATAGAGCGACGGCCGGAGATAGAGGCCCGCCGTTTCGATCGTGCGACGGATGTCCTCGGGGAACTGGTCCCACATCAGCCGCTCGGTGAAGTCCGTCGCCGGCGCGATCAGGACGAGGCCGGCCGGCGCGCGAGCCGGATCGCGGCGCATGAGGTCGCGCGCGGCAAGGAGCGCAAGCCAGCCGCCCATCGACGATCCGACGAGGATCGCCGGCGCGGCGGCGAAGGCGACGAGCACGGCGAGCGTGTCCTCGAGCCAGCGCGAGATGGTGCTTTCCTCGAATGCACCCGTCGACTCGCCGTGGCCGGAGTAGTCGAAGCGCACGAAGGCGCGCCCGTTCGCATCGGCCCAGGCATCGAGCGCCTCGGCCTTGGTCGAGCGCATGTCGGAACGGAAGCCGCCGAGCCAGACCACCGGCGGGCCGGCAGCGGCGCCTTTGCCCGGGCGGGCGAGGACGGCGATGCGCCGGGCATCGGCGCCGGAGCCGAGATCGAGAAAATGCCGCATTTGGTTAACCGATCGTAAACCGCCCGAGCCGGACCCTTGAGGTCATGATTCGGTCGAGAAGGTCCCTATACTCGTGAATATGGCGGCGCGACCGACCGGCGGCGCAAGTTTTCCGCTGACCAAGATCCACCCGTTGAGCGGCCGCACGATCCTCCAGATCATCCCGGAGCTCGAGGCCGGCGGCGCCGAGCGCACCGCTGTCGACATCGCGGCCGCGCTGTCGCGGGCGGGGGCACGGGCGCTCGTCGCGACCGAGGGCGGCCGGCTCGTCGGCGAGCTGCAGGCGAAGGGCGGCATCTGGGCGCCGTTCCCGGCCGGGACCAAGAACCCGCTGGCGATGCTCTTGAACGTGCGCCGCCTCGCCAAGCTCTGCCTCGACGAGGGCGTCGCTCTCCTCCACGCCCGCTCGCGCGCCCCGGCCTGGGTCGCGCACGGCGCCGCGCGGGCGCTGAACCTGCCCTTCGTGACGACCTACCACGGCAGCTACGCCGGACGCTCCTCGGTCAAGATCCTCTACAACTCGGTCATGGCCCGCGGCGATGCCGTCATCGCGAACTCCCATTATACGGCGGGTCTCGTGCGCTCGCTTTATCCGACGGCAAGGGAGCGCGTTCGCGTCATCCACCGGGGCACGGATTTCGCCCGGTATTCGCCCTCCGCGGTCGAGCACGACCGGGTCGAGGCGCTGCGCAAGGCGTGGGGCGTGGCTCCGCACGAGCGCATCGTGCTGCTCGCCGCCCGCCTCACCGGGTGGAAGGGCCAGCGGGTCCTGATCGACGCCGCCGCGAAGCTCAAGGCGGCGGGGCTCGCCGATGTCGTCTTCGTGCTCGCCGGCGACCCGCAGGGCCGCGACGGCTATGTGCGCGACCTCGACAAGGCGATCGAGACGAAGGGTCTCAAGGACATCGTGCGCCGTGTCGGCCATTGCACCGACATGCCGGCCGCCTTTCTCGCCGCCTCGGTCGTGACCGTGCCCTCGACCGAGCCCGAGGCCTTCGGCCGCGCGGCCGTCGAGGCGCAAGCGATGGGCGCGCCGGTCGTCGTCAGCGACCTCGGCGCCGTCCCCGAGACCGTGCTGACGCCGCCGGAGGTGGCGCCGCAGGAGCGGACCGGCTGGCGGGTGCCGCCGGGCGACGCCGGCGCCCTCGCCGAGGCGCTTTCGACCGCGCTGACGATGGGCGCGAGCGCCCGTGAGGCGATGGCGACCCGGGCTCGCCTTCACGTCGAGCGGCATTTCTCGCTCGAGCGGATGGTGGAGGACACGCTCGATGTCTACATCAGCCTGCTCGAGGGCGGCCGGAAGGCCGTCGCGAGTTGACTTGTCATTGGTTTCTGGGAATTGTCCGAGCGTTAGCGAAGTCTGGTGACCGGCGGCCCGGCGCCCGCAGGATGCGGGGCGCTCAGCCGCCGCTCAGCCATGGAAAGAGGAGATCAAAGCCATTCGCCGACCCATGAGAGCCATGCCGGTTCCGCAAAAGGACGGACCGCGCGCCAACCGAGATATTCGCGGCGTCCGCGACGTGCAATTGATCGATCAGGAAGGGCAGAACAAGGGCGTGGTGCCCTATTTCGATGCCCTGAAGCTCGCCGAGGACGCCGGCCTCGACCTCGTCGAGATCGCACCGAACTCGGTCCCCCCGGTCTGCAAGATCCTCGATTACGGCAGGTTCCGCTTCAACGAGCAGAAGAAGCAGGCCGAGGCGCGCAAGAAGCAGAAGACCGTCGAGGTCAAGGAGATCAAGCTCCGGCCGAGCATCGACAAGCACGATTACGACGTGAAGATGAAGGCCGTCCAGCGGTTCTTCGAGGAAGGCGACAAGGTCAAGGTGACGCTGCGCTTCCGCGGCCGCGAGATGGCGCACACCGAGCTCGGGGTGAGGCTGCTCGAGAAGGTCAAAGCCGAGACCGCCACCATCGCCAAGGTCGAGAGCGAGCCGCAGATGGAAGGCCGCCAGATGATCATGATCCTGGCGCCGCGCTAGGTCTTACGCGCGCATGAGTTCAGGGCCGCCGGAGGGCGGCCTTTTGTGTTTGCCGCGGCGCCATCGGCGCCCCCTTCAGCCAACCGGGATCGAACATGCAGCCCACCGTCGAAACCCTCCGCCGCGAGCTCGCCGCCGCGTTCCGCCTCGCCGCGAAACATGAGTTCAACGAGGGCGTCTGCAACCACTTCTCGGTCGCGCTGCCCGGCCGCGAGGAGCGTTACCTGATCAATCCCTACGGCATCCACTGGTGCGAGATGCGGCCGTCCGACCTCCTGATGATCGACGGCGCCGGGCAGGTGCTGGAAGGGGAAGGCGAGGTCGAGGCGACGGCGCGCAACATCCACGTCGCCGGCCACCGGGCGAACCCGCGCCACAAGGCGATCTTCCACGTCCACATGCCCTACGCCACGAGCCTCACCATGATTGAGGGCGGGCGGCTCGAGATGGCGCATCAGACCGCGGCGCGGTTCTTCGGCCGCGTCGCCTACCAGGGCTTCGGCGGCGTCGCCCTCGACGAGGCCGAGGGCGAGCGCATCGCCAAGGCCCAGAAGGACAATCCGCACGCCGACGTGATCTTCCTGGAGCACCACGGCGTCACCATCGGCGCGCCGTCGGTCGCCCTCGCCTTCGACGAGCTCTACTATCTTGAGCGCGCCTGCCGCCAGCAGGTCCTCGCCATGTCGACCGGGCGGCCGCTCAAGCTCATCCCCGATGCCGCGCTGCGCGAGACGGCGCGCCAGTACATGCAGGTCATCGAATTCCAGGCCGAGAAGCACTTCGAGGCGCTGATGCGGGTCGAGGGATTTTAGGCGACCCTCCGTTTGCATTTGCATTTGCTCTCTGCCATATACCCCGCCTTCATCGAACCGCCCGGCCGTTAGGGCTGCCGTGGCGGTTCGTTTTGCTCGCAACAGCAAGCATCCGAGCCGCATCGGGCGAGAGCCCGGCGCAAGGCTCGTTCAGGAGAGCCAAATGCCCAAGCTGAAGACGAAGTCAGGCGCGAAGAAGCGCTTCAAGATCACCGGCACCGGCAAGGTGCTCTATGCCCAGCGCGGCAAGCAGCATGGCATGATCAAGCGGACGAAGAAGCAGATCCGCAACCTGCGCGGCACGGCGACCCTGTTCAAGACCGACGGCGACAACGTCAAGAAGTACTTCCTGCCGAACGGCTGAGAAGGCTTCCCGCCACACAGGTTCCGCCAAGTTCTGAAGGAGATCATCCATGGCCCGCGTGAAACGGGGCGTCACGAGCCACGCCAAGCACAAGAAGACCCTCAAAGCCGCCAAGGGCTTCATCGGCCGGCGCAAGAACACGATCCGGACCGCAAAGGCCGCGGTCGACCGGTCGATGCAGTACGCCTACCGCGACCGCAAGAACAAGAAGCGCACCTTCCGGGCGCTCTGGATCCAGCGCCTCAACGCGGCGGTGCGCGAGCACGGCCTGACCTATTCGCGATTTATCGACGGCCTCGGTAGGGCGGGGATCGAGGTCGATCGCAAGGTGTTGTCCGAGATGGCGATCCACGAGCCGGCGGCATTCACCGCCTATGTCGAGCGCGCGAAGAGCGCGCTGCCGGCACTCGCGGAAGCGGCCTAAGCGGACAGCCGGCGGCGCGAACGAAGCGCCGTCATCCCACCCTTCGAGGCCTTCCTGCCGGCCGCTCGCCCGAGCCGCCGCGTTCGCTTGCGGGCCGAAGCGCTTGACGGCCGGGCCCGCGACGGAACAACCCTCGCGAAAGCCGAACCCTGATGACCGATCTCGCCGCACTCGAACGGGACCTGCTCGGGCAGGTCGAGGGCGCGCCCGACGAGGCCGCGCTCGAGGCGCTGCGCGTGTCGGCGCTGGGCAAGAAGGGCGCCGTCTCGGACCTCCTGAAGACGCTCGGGGCCATGACGCCGGACGAGCGCAAGGAGAAGGGCCCGCTCATCAACGGGCTGCGCGACAAGGTCCAGGGCGCGATCGCGACCCGCAGGGAAGCGCTCGCCGAGGCGGCGCTCGAGCAGCGTCTCGCCGCCGAGCGCATCGACGTCAGCCTACCGGTGCGCGAAGGGCCGGAGACGCGCGGGCGCATCCACCCGATCAGCCAGGTGATGGACGAGCTCACCGCGATCTTCGCCGACATGGGCTTCTCGGTCGCGGAAGGGCCGGACATCGAGACGGATTTCTACAACTTCACGGCGCTGAACTTCCCGCCCGGCCACCCGGCGCGGGAGATGCACGACACCTTCTTCCTCCAGCCCGACCACAAGGGTGAGCGCAAGGTGCTGCGCACCCACACCTCGCCGGTGCAGATCCGGACCATGCTCGCGAGCGAGCCGCCGATCCGGGTCATCTGCCCGGGCCGCACCTACCGGCACGACTCTGACCAGACCCACACGCCGATGTTCCACCAGGTCGAGGGGCTCGTCATCGACAAGCACGCCACCATTGCGCACATGAAATGGGTGCTGGAGGAGTTCTGCAAGGCGTTCTTCGAGGTCGAGAGCGTGAAGATGCGCTTCCGGCCGTCGTTCTTCCCGTTCACCGAGCCCTCGGCCGAGGTCGACATCCAGTGCTCGCGCCGCGGCGGCGAGATACGCTTCGGCGAGGGCGATGACTGGCTCGAGATCCTCGGCTGCGGCATGGTGCATCCGAACGTGCTGCGGAACTGCAAGCTCGATCCGGATGTCTACCAGGGCTTTGCCTGGGGCATGGGCATCGACCGCATCGCGATGCTCAAATACGGCATGCCGGATCTGCGGCCGTTCTTCGAGGCCGATGTGAGGTGGCTGGAGCACTACGGGTTCCGGCCGCTGGATCTGCCGAGCCTCGTCGGCGGGCTGACCTCCTGAGTCATCCCGGACGGCGCAACGCGCCGTTCCGGGATCTCACGCCGATGAGCGCTCTATTCTGCACGAGATCCCGGGCCGAGCTTCGCTCGCCCGGGATGACGCCAAAGGATCGGTGTCCATGAAATTCACCCTCTCCTGGCTGAAGGACCACCTCGACACCGGGGCAGCGCTCGACGAGATCGTCGAGACGCTGACGCGGATCGGGCTCGAGGTCGAGAGCGTCGAGGACAAGGCCAAGGGCTTTTCCGATTTCAGCGTCGCGCGGGTGATCGAGGCGAAGCAGCATCCGAACGCCGACTGGCTGCGGGTCTGCATCGTCGACACCGGGTCGGGCGAGCCGGTGCAGGTCGTGTGCGGGGCGCCGAACGCGCGCACCGGCATGAAGGGCGTCTTCGCGCCGCCCGGCGCCTTCATTCCGGGCAAGAACATCACGCTCGGCGTCGGCACGATCCGCGGCGTCGAGAGCCGGGGCATGCTGGTGTCCGAAATGGAGCTTCAGCTCTCCGACGACCACGAGGGCATCATCGACCTGCCTGAGGACGCGCCGGTCGGGCAGTCCTACGCAGCCTATGCCGGGCTCGATGACCCGGTCATCGAGATCAACCTGACGCCGAACCGGCCCGACTGCACCTCGGTCCACGGCATCGCCCGCGATCTCGCGGCGGCGGGCCTCGGCAAGCTCAAGAGCGCCGCCGTGCAGCCGGTGAAAGGCGCCGGCCCTTGCCCCATCTCCGTCACCCTCGCCTTCGAGGCGGGCGACGAGCATCTCTGCCCGGCCTTCGCGCTTCGCCTCGTGCGCGGCGTGAGGAATGGCGCCTCGCCGGCGTGGATGCAGCGGCGCCTCGCCGCGATCGGCCTGCGCCCGATCAACGCACTCGTCGACATCACCAACTACGTCACCTACGACCGCGGCCGGCCGCTGCATGTCTTCGACGCCGCGAAGGTCAAGGGCGATCTCACCGTCCGCCGCGCGCGGAACGGCGAAGCGATCGTCGCCCTCGACGGGCGTACCTACACGCTCGACGATTCGATCGTCGTCATCGCCGACGCGGACGGGCCGGAGTCGATCGCCGGCATCATGGGCGGCGAGCACTCGGGCTGCGACGCGGCGACGACCGAGGTGCTGATCGAATCGGCGCTGTGGGACCCGCTCAACATCGCGCAATCGGGCCGCCGCCTCGGCATCCAGACCGATGCGCGCTACCGCTTCGAGCGCGGCGTCGATCCGGCTTTCACGGTGCCGGGCCTCGACCTCGCGACCCGCATGGTGCTCGAGCTCTGCGGAGGCGAGGCGTCCGAGCGGCTCGCCGCGGGCGAGATCCCCGATACGGGCCGCATCATCGATTTCCCCTGGACCGAGGTGCGGCGCCTCTCGGGCCTCGATGTGCCGCGCCCGGAATCGAAGGTCATTCTCGAAAGCCTCGGCTTTCACGTTGCGGGCACCGGCGACCGCGTGAAGGTCCTGCCGCCGTCCTGGCGGCCGGACGTCGAGGGCAAGGCCGACCTCGTCGAGGAGGTGATCCGCATCGTCGGGCTCGACCGCATCGCGCCGCAGCCGCTGCGGCGCGAGGAGGAGGCGGTGGTGCGCCCGATCCTCACGCCGATCCAGAAGCGCACGCGGCTTGCGAAGCGGCTCCTCGCGGCCCGGGGCCTCGTCGAGGCCGTGACCTGGTCCTTCATCGCCAAGGCGGAGGCGAAGCTCTTCGGCGGCGGCGACAAGCGCCTGGCGCTCGCGAACCCGATCGCCTCGGATCTGTCCGACATGCGCCCGAGCCTCCTGCCGGGTCTGCTCAAGGCGGCGCAGCGCAACGCCGACCGCTCCTTCGGCGACGTGGCCCTGTTCGAGGTCGGCCAGTGCTTCGCCTCGGACGAGCCGGAGGGGCAGACCATCAAGGCGGCGGCGGTGCGGCGCGGTACCGCGCGCGCCGAGGGCGTCGGCCGCCACTGGGACGGCGGCGCGATCGCGGTCGACGCCTTCGACGCCAAGGCCGACGCGATGGCGCTCCTGACGGCGCTCAACGTGCCGACGGCCGGCGTGCAGGTCGTGCCCGGCGGGCCCGACTGGTTCCACCCCGGCCGCTCGGCGACGCTGCAGTTCGGGCCCAAGAACAAGATCGGCGCCTTCGGCGAGATTCACCCCAAGATCCTGCGCGCGCTCGACCTCAAGGGCCCGCTCGTCGCCTTCGAGATCACGCTCGATGCGCTGCCGGCGCCGAAATACCGCCCGACCAAGATCAAGCCCAAGCTGACGCTTGCAGAGTTCCAGCCGGTGACCCGCGACTTCGCCTTCGTGGTCGGGCGCGACGTCGCGGCCGGCGACATCCTGCGCGCCGCGCAAGGCGCCGAGCGCCAGCTCATCGCCGGCATCGACGTGTTCGACGTCTACGAGGGCCAGGGTATCGACCCGGACAAGAAGTCGGTCGCGATCGCGGTCACGCTGCAGCCGACCGAGAAGACGCTGACCGAGGCCGAGATCGAGGCTGTATCGGAGAAGATCGTCGCTGAGGTGGCGAAGAAGACGGGCGCGGTGTTGCGCCGGTGACCTCTCCCTCCCGAGGCTTCTGCGAAAGCGGCGGGATTTTGCCGGCATGGGCGTCTCCAAAGGAGGGGTATGGATCGGCGGAATCCGGGCGCGCGGAATCCACCCCGGGCGCGGGGCCCGGGGCGGACCCCGGCCTTGAAAAAGGCGAGGAGGGGACGCCTTAACAAAACTTTGGGTCGGCCGGCCTGTGGCGTCCCCGCGGTTCTCTCGCCCCGGCCTCATCGGAGGGGACGCTTCCAGCCGCCTCGACCACCGCTCTTCGGGGACCCTCTGCGGGGTCACCCCTTTCGGGATGACCTTCGGGGTGCCTTTAGCGCCCTATGGGCGCGCCCGGCTCGTAGTGGCCGGGGGGCGGATGTCTTCGGGCCCCTTCGAGAAGAAGCCCTGCAGTCGAAGCGGCCGCCCGAGTCGGACGCCACCGAGCGCCCGCCGCGGGACCGCCTCCCCTCCGCCTGCATGACCCGGTGCGCACGCGG
>JAJKJG010000204.1 GCA_021154065.1 Methylobacterium sp. | reverse complement strand
GCAGAAAGCGGCCGAGTACGCGACCCTGGCGAGCCTGCAAACCTATGCGGTGTTCAGCCAGGACGAGCCGACGGTCTGGGTTTGGCAGCGCGGCGAGAGCGGCCTGCCCGAGAAGCCGACGCGCCTCGAAGGGCGCGACGCCAGGCTCGATATCCCGGCCCTCGGGACGAGCCTGCCCCTCGCCGACATCTACCGCGGCATCGGCGCCTGAACTGCTCAGTGCTTGGCCGCGAAGGCCGAGCGGATCAGCCATTGCTGGACGGCGACCGGGCTTTCGCGGGGCTCGGGCGCCGGCTTGTCCTCGGCGATCAGCCGGTCGAGATGCATGATCCGGGCGTGCAGGCGCACCGAGGCGCCGACGAGCTCCCGCAACCGCGCCGGCAGCGCCTCGAACTCGAAGATCGGGCTCGCCGTCTCTTGCGTCGTGAGGCGGACCCGGTGCTTCTCGCGCAGCGCCTCGCCCGGCGTGATCTCGCCCTCGGCGACGGCGCGCTGCACCAGGAGCCAGGAGGCGATCTGCATCAGGCGCGTCGTGAGCCGCATGCTCTCGCTCGCATAGGTGAGCGCGGCGTGGCGGGACAGCGCCTTCGATTCGTCGCGCCCCGGGCCGTCGAGGTAGGCCGCCGTGTCCTCGACGAGCAGCATGCCCTCGCGGAACAGCGCCTTGAAGCCGTCCGAGCCAACGAAGGTCTTGCCGAAATCGACCGTACGCCGAGGATCGCGGAACATGATGTCGGGTTCGCTCACAGACGCCTCCTCCGCCAAGCGCCCGTCCCGCCGCGGGACAGGGGCGCAATGCTCGGCAGCGGCAGCGCAACTATAGGGCCGCCGGCGCGAAGCCCAAATGGTAACCATTTGTTAAGGTTAACCGCGGCGAAACGGGATCAGACGCGCCCGCCGGAGGCGAACGCAGTGAAAAAAAGAGCCGCCAGGAGGCGGCTCGAAAGTGCTTAACAGGGAGGCGTCAAACAGAGTGGACAGGAGCCACTCGACGTCCAGAAGACTGGACGGCTCGGTTGTAGGCCAGACCTCTTAAGGGTTGGTTAAAATCCGGCGCCGGTTTCGAAAAACCTGCGCCGAAGCGGGACAGGCCCCCCGGCCAAGGCACGATCCGGTAAGCATCCTCGTTGAGGAAATTGGCGCCCAAGAGGACGGTCAGGACTTGAAGAAGGCGCTCGCGGCGGTGCGCGAGGCTTCCTTGCGGCCGCGCGCTTCCTTGAGGCGCTCGATCTCGCGCTCGAGGATCTCGATGCGCTCGTCGAGCTCGGAGACCGAGAGCAGCGACAGGTCCTGCCCAAGCTCATGGGCGAGCTTCGGGCGCGGCTTCTCCTCGAGGAACGGGTCGAACGCCATGGCTGTCCCTCCGCGTCGTGAGCGCCGGAGAGGTTAGAACGCCGGCCCCGGCCTGCCAATCCGTTTGCAAGCCGCCCGCGCCCGGCCTATATACGGCCCGTCCCTCACATCGTGAGACGAGATGCTCCGGTCCGCGACCGGGCCGGAGCGCGAGACGATTTTGCCCGTGCCTCATCGGCGCGGAGAAGAAGGAGGTTGCCCGTGCAGCAGGCGCCGCTCATGCCCAAGGCGACGGCCGTGTGGCTCGTCGAGAACACGTCGCTGTCGTTCGAACAGATCGCCGATTTCTGCAAGCTCCACCCGCTCGAGGTGAAGGGCATCGCCGACGGCGAGGTCGCGGCCGGCATCAAGGGCTTCGACCCGGTCTCGAACGGGCAGCTCACCCGGGAGGAGCTCGACAAGGCGCAAGCCGACCCCGACTACCGGCTCAAGATCGCCCAGTCGAAGGTCAAGCTGCCGGAGGTGAAGCGCACGAAGAAGGGGCCGCGCTACACCCCCGTGTCGCGCCGCCAGGACCGGCCGAACGCGATCCTCTGGCTGTTGCGCAACCATCCCGAGCTCAAGGACGCGCAGATCATGCGCCTCGTCGGCACGACCAAGACGACGATCCAGCAGGTCCGCGACCGTACCCACTGGAACTCCTCGACCCTGTCGCCGCTCGACCCGGTGACGCTCGGCCTCGCCTCGCAGATCGACCTCGATTTCGAGGTCCAGCGCGCCGCCAAGGACAAGCCGCAGGCGCAGCCCGCGGCCGGCGGCCAGACCCTCCTGCCGGCCGAGGTGTCGACCGCGCCGGAGCCGGCGCCGGAGCCGTTCGTGCCGGCCGAGCCGCGCCGGCCCGAGAAGGAAGAGAAGATCGACGCCGATTCGGTGTTCGCGAAGCTGAAGCAGCTCAAGCGGCCGGCCGAGGAGGACGCCGAGTAGGCTCGGCGGTCGCAACGAACGAAAAGGCCCGGAGCGATCCGGGCCTTTTTCATTCGTGTCCCGCGACCGCTATGCTCAGGCTCCGGCCGTCGCGGCTTCCGCCCCATGCGCGGCGGCGTTCGCATCCATGTGGATGATCTCCCAGGTATGGCCGTCGAGGTCGTCGAAGCTCCGGCCGTACATGAAGCCGTAATCCATCGGCTCCCGATCCTCGGTCGCGCCCGCCTTCAGCGCCGAATCGAGGAGCGCGTCGACGCGCTCGCGCGAGTCCATGGAGAGGCAGGTGAGGACCTCGGTGGTCTTGGTCGCGTCGGCGATCGTCTTCTTGGTGAACTCCTTGAACTTCGCATGCGTCAGCAGCATGCGTAGATGTCATCGCTGATGATCATGCAGGCCGCCGTCGCGTCGGTGAATTGCGGGTTGAAGGCGTAGCCGAGCGCCTCGAAGAACCGGATCGACTTGTCGAGGTCCTTGACCGGCAGGTTGACGAAAATCTTGGTCGGCATCGCGTGTCCCTTCCGAAATGTCAGTCGGTGTACTTAAGCCGCGGATCGGGCGGGCCCGGCAAGCGCGAGCGCCCCTACAGCGCAAGCAGCACCTTGAAGCCGCCGAAGAACATGCGCGTGCCGTCGAACGGCATCGACTTCGGGTTCATGTCCTTGAGGCGTTCGTCGCTCATGACCGCCGGCATGATGCGGTCGCGCTCCTCGCGCGACGCGTAGACGATCCAGGAGAAGACGACGACCTCGTCGTCCTCGAGCTTCACCGCCTGCGGGAAGGAGGTGACCTTGCCGGGCTTCACATCGTCGGCGATGCATTCGACGTATTCGAGCGCGCCGTGATCCTTCCAGACCTGTCCGGCCTTCTCCGAGAATGCCTTGTAGGCCTCGATGTTCTTCTTGGGCACCGGGACGATAAAGCCGTCGACGTATTTGCCTGCCATGGTCATGGGGGTTCCTCTCCCTTTCACGCGTTCGATCTCGCCGGCATTCGTCCGCCGGGTGCACACTGTGCTGATGTCGATCCGATGCCCGTCAGGCCGCCTTGGCGCGGTCCTGCTTCTTGAACGGCGCGAGCTGCGCCTGAAGTGCGCGCTCGAACGCCGGCCTTGTCTCGCAACGGGCCTGGTAGCCGGCGAGGTTCGGATGCTCGGCGACGAGATCGGTGTGGCGCAGGATGCGCAGCATCGTCGTCATCATCAGGTCGCCCGCCGTGAAGCGGTCTTCGAGATAGTCGCGCTCGCCGAGCCAGGCCGACAGCCGGGCGAGCCGGTCCCGCACCTTCTGTTCGGCGCCCGGCCGGCGGGCTTTTGCCCACTCGGCCTCGGCGTGGAACAAGTCGATGCCGACGAGCTCGTTGATCATCGGCTCGATGCTGTTGAGCGAGGCGACGACCCATGAGGCGGTGCGCGCGCGCCCGGCCGGGTCGCGCGGCATCAGGGCTTCGGTACGCTCGGCGATGTGGAGCACGATCGCGCCGGTCTCGAACATGCGGATCTCGCCCTCGTTGTAGATCGGCACCTGCCCGAAGGGCTGCTCGAGGAAATACTCGTCCGGGCGAGCCGCCGCCGCGTCGAGCAGCCGCTCGCGGTAGGCGAGACCCGCCTCCTCGAGCGCCCAGCGGACCCGAAGGTCCCGCACCAGGCCCTCGGCGAAGGGCGGCACCCAAGCGAAGGCGCTGATTTCGATCGTGGCGTTCGGATCGACGGGCATGACGGTCTCCGTTCGGTTCTTAAAGTCTTCCGATCAGGCAAAGAGCCGCTCGAGCTTGTCGAGCGTGCCGGTCCAGCCGAATTCGTGGCGGTCGCGGGCTTCCTCGTCGAAGAACTGCTCGTGCGTCAGCGTCAGCGAGGTGCCGCCGCCGTCGGGCCGGAGCGCCACGGTGACGAGCGATTCGCGCTCCGGCGTCGAGCGCCAGGCCCAGGTGAAGACGAGCCTCTCGTTCGACACCACCTCGCGGTAGACGCCGCTGACGTCGTGCTCCTCGCCGTCCTCGGTGTGGAAGACGACGCGGAAGCGCCCGCCGACGCGCACGTCGGTCTCCGCGCGGGTGACGGCGCCCGAATCCGGCCCGAACCAGCGCGTCAGCCTTTGCGGGTCGGTCCAGGCTGCGTAGACCGTTTCCGGCGCGGCATTGAGACGACGTTTGAGGGTGAGGCTGGGCTTTTCGGCGACGGCGGGGCTGCGGCTGGCGCTGGCGGGCATGGTTCTTCCTCCACGAAGGCGGCGAGACGGTCGAGCTGGGCCGACCAGAAGCGGGCGTAGCGGGAAAGCCAGTTCATGGCTTCCTCCATCGGGTCGGCGGCGAGCCGGCAGGCGACGGTGCGGCCGGTCTTGACGCGCGTCACGAGCCCGGCGTCGGAGAGCACGTCGAGGTGCTTCATCACCGCCGGCAGCGACATCGCGTGCGGCCGCGCGAGCTCCGACACCGACACGCTCTCCGCCTCCGCAAGCCGCGCCACGATCGCCCGCCGCGTCGGGTCGGCAAGCGCCGCGAACGTGCGGTCGAGGGCGGGCTGCTGATACTTAACCATGAAGTTAAGCATTGCCCGATTGAGGGTGCGCGTCAAGTCCCTGGCGCTGTCATCCCGGCCGGAGCGAAGCGGAGAGCCGGGATCCACACCCACGCGCCGGCGCCATGGATCCCGAAGAGCCGCGTGCCGCGGCTTCCGGGATGACGGGCGCGCGCGCCGGCGCCGGGGGCGATCAGGCCTCCGCCCCGACGCCCTTCCCCTTCAGCGCCGCCGCGATCTCGTCGAGGATCGCCGGGTCGTCGATCGTTGCCGGCATCGACCATGGGTCGCCGTCGGCGATCTTCTTCATCGTGCCGCGCAGGATCTTGCCGGAGCGCGTCTTCGGCAGGCGCCCGACCGTGATCGCGAGCTTGAAGGCGGCGACCGGTCCGATCTTCTCGCGGACGAGCCCGACGAGCTCGCGCTCGACGACGTCCGGGGCCGTCGCGACCCCGGATTTCAGCACCACGAAGCCGCACGGCACCTCGCCCTTGAGCGCGTCCTTGACGCCGATGACGGCGCATTCGGCGACCGCCGGGTGCGAGGCCAGGACCTCCTCCATGCCGCCGGTCGAGAGGCGGTGGCCGGCGACGTTGATGATGTCGTCGGTCCGGCCCATGACGTAGACGTAGCCGTCGTCGTCAAGGAAGCCGGCGTCCGAGGTGTTGCAATAGCCCGGGAAGACCGTGAGGTAGCTGTCGCGGAAGCGGACGTCGTCCTGCCACAGCGTCGGGAAGCAGCCCGGCGGCAAGGGCAGCTTCATCGCGATCGTGCCCATGGTGTTCGCCGGCACCGGCTTGCCGCCCTCGTCGAGGACATGCAGCTCGTAGCCGGGCATCGGCACCGTCGGCGAGCCGTGTTTCACCGGCAGCTGGCCGAGGCCGACCGGGTTGCCGGCGATCGCCCAGCCGGTCTCGGTCTGCCACCAATGGTCGATGATCGGCACGCCGAGCTTCGCTTCGGCCCATTGCACGGTGTCGGGATCGGCGCGCTCGCCGGCGAGGAACAGGGTGCGGAATTTCGAGAGATCGTAGGCCCGAATCAGCTTGCCGTCCGGGTCCTCCTTCTTGATCGCCCGGAAGGCGGTCGGCGCCGTGAACAGCGCGACGGCGCCGTGCTCGGCGATGACGCGCCAGAAGGCGCCGGCATCGGGCGTCCCGACCGGCTTGCCCTCGTAGAGGATCGAGGTGCAGCCGTGCAGCAGCGGCCCGTAGACGATGTAGGAATGGCCGACGACCCAGCCGACGTCGGAGGCGCACCAATAGACCTCGCCGGGCTCGACGCCGTAGAGGCCGTGCATCGACCATTTCAGCGCGACGAGATAGCCGCCGGTGTCGCGCACCACGCCCTTCGGGCGCCCGGTCGTGCCGGAGGTGTAGAGGATGTAGAGCGGGTCGGTCGCGGCGACCGGCACGCAGGCGGCGCGGCGGCCGGCGGCCTTGGCGGCCGCGACCGCCTCGGCCCAGTCGCGGTCGCGCCCTGCCTCCATCGCGGCCTCGGCCTGCGGCCGCTGGAAGACGAGGCAGCTCTGCGGCTTGTGGCGCGACAGCGCGATCGCCTCGTCGAGCAGCGGCTTGTAAGGCACGATTCGCGCCGCCTCGACGCCGCACGACGCCGACAGGATGACCTTCGGCGCGGCGTCCTCGATCCGGGTCGCGAGCTCGGTTGCGGCAAAGCCGCCGAAGACGACCGAGTGAATCGCGCCGATGCGGGCGCAGGCCAGCATCGCGACGGCGGCCTCGGGGATCATCGGCATGTAGAGGATGACGCGGTCGCCCTTGCCGACGCCGAGCTCCTGCAGCACCGCCCCGAGCGCCGCCGTCTCCTCCTGCAGCGTGCGATAGGTGAGCGTGCGCTTCGCGCCCGTGACCGGGCTGTCGTAGACGATCGCCGCCTGCTCGCCGCGCCCCTGCGCGACGTGGCCGTCGACGGCGTTGTGGCAGGCGTTGCATTCGGCGCCGACGAACCAGCGGCCGTAGATGCCGGCGTCCGGGTCGAAGACCCTGCGGGCCGGGGTCGTCCAGTCGATCGCGCCGGCGGCCTCGGCCCAAAAGCCTTCCGGATCGGCCATCGAGCGGCGGTAGCTTTCGGGGTAGCGGCTCTTCATCGGCGCGTTCATGGCGATCGGTCTCGGTGGTTTCTCTCCCGCGCCGGGGTGTTTAGCATCCTTCCGGGCTCGCGGGGAGGATGGCGGTGACGCTGACGGCCGACCGATCGGTGCTGCTCCTCGTCCATCTGCAGCAGCGCCTGATGCCGGCCATCGCCGGAGGCGGAGCGGTGGTCGCGAATGTGCGCCGGCTTGCCGAGGCGGCGCGCCTGCTGGGCGTGCCGGTGGTGGCGACGGAGCAGAACCCGGCCGGGCTCGGCGGCACCATCCCGGCGCTGGCGCCGCTTCCGACACGCAAGCTCGAGAAGCGCTTCTTCGACGCGACTCGGGAGGCCGATTTCGAGAGCTTTCTCCCGGCCGCCGGCCGGCGATCGTCGTCGCCGGCTGCGAGGCTCATGTCTGCGTCATGCAGACCGTGCTCGGGCTTCTCGACCGCGGCCGCGCCGTCAGCCTCGTCGCCGACGCCGTCGGCTCGCGAAGCCCGGCGAACCGCGACGCGGCGCTCGCCCGCGCGGCGCGCCACGGCGCCGAGCTCGTGACGACCGAGATGGTGCTGTTCGAGTGGCTCGCGACGAGCGATCACCCGCGCTTTCGCGAGGTGCTGGGCTTGGTGAAGGCATAGGGCGCGCTGCCGCAGCGATGACGCACCCCGCCCCCTCGGACGCCGCGCTGCGGCGGGCGGTCGCCGCCGTCGCGATCCTCAACCTCGCCTATTTCGGCGTCGAGTTTTCGGTCGCGCTGGCGATCGGCTCGGTGTCGCTGTTCGCCGACAGCGTCGACTTCCTCGAGGACGCCTCGATCAACCTCCTGATCCTCATGGCGCTCGGCTGGAGCGCCGGGACGCGGGCGCGGGTCGGCATGGCGCTCGCGGCGATCCTCCTCGTGCCGGGCCTCGCGACGCTCTGGACCGCGTGGCAGAAATTCAGCGTGCCGGTGCCGCCGGCACCGCTGCCGCTCTCGCTCGCCGGGGCCGGGGCGCTTGCCGTGAACCTCGCCTGCGCGCTCCTGCTTGTGCGCTTCCGGCTCGAGGCCGGCAGCCTCACCCGGGCGGCGTTCCTCTCGGCCCGCAACGACGCCTTCGCCAACGTCGCGATCGTCGCGGCCGGGCTCGTCACGGCGGCGACGCTCTCCGCCTGGCCCGACCTCATCGTCGGCCTCGCCATCGCGGCGATGAACGCCGGCGCGGCGCGCGAGGTCTTCGCAGAGGCGCGGCGCGAGCACGTCGCAGCGGCAAAACCCTAGCGCGGCGCCAGGACGAGCTGGGTCTGCGTCACATAGGCTGCGATCCGCCCGTCCTCGCGCGAGATCTTCGTCTGCCACACCATGGTCGTCTTGCCGCGGTGAAGCGCCGTGCATTCGGCGGTCGCGGTCTCGCCCTCGGGCACGGCAGCGAGGAAGTTGGTCTTGCTCTCGATCGTCGTCGTCCACTGCCCGGCGGCGAGGTTCGCGACCGTCGCGACGCCGCCGAGCGTGTCGGCGAGCGCCATCACGGCGCCGCCGTGGAGCACCGCCGGCCGCGTGCACAGCTCCGGGCGCACCTTCATCCGCGCGACGACGCGCTCCGGCGTCACCTCGACGAGCTCGACCCCGAGGAAGTCGGAAAACGGCATCGCATAATCGGGCGGCATCGGATTCGGGCTCCTCCGCACTGACGGCATAGCACGGGAACCCGGGCCGCGACGCGGCGTTCTCCCGGGCCTCTCAGGGGAATGCCATGCCGACGATCAAGCTCTTCCGCCGCCACGACCTGAAGGACGCGCCGCTGATCGCGCTCGCCGGCCTCGGCGTCGGACTATTCGCCTCGATCCTCGTCGGCGCGCTGGTCTAGGCCAAAAAAAACGCCCGGCGGACCGGGCGTTTAGGCGGAAGGCCGGTGGGATGGGGGTCTCAAGGGGGGCCTTCATCCGCGAAGCTAGGGCCGAGCTGTTTCGCGATGATGTCTTTGAATATTTCATCGACGCAACAATGCGCCGCGCCCCGGCGGCGGCCCGCATTGCGCCGCCGCGAGCGGGGCCATATGTAGCCCGGACCCCGGCGCGCCCTGACGGTCCGCGCGCCTCATCGACGAGGTAGCGCATGGCCCGCGACGTTTCCGATGCGACACCCATCGGCGCGCGCGACGAGCTCGTAGCCTGGATCGCCGAAGGCGAGAAGCCGCGCGAGGCGTGGCGCCTCGGCACCGAGCACGAGAAGGTCCCGTTCTACCGCTCGAGCCATGCGCCGGTGCCCTACGAGGGCGAGACCGGCATCCGGGCGCTCCTCGACGGGTTGTCGGCCGAGACCGGCTGGGACCCGATCCTCGACCGCAACAACATCATCGGCCTCTACGACGCCGCCGGCGGCGGCGCGATCTCGCTCGAGCCCGGCGGCCAGTTCGAGCTCTCGGGCGCGCCGCTCGCCAGCATCCACGAGACCGCGGGCGAGCTCGACCGCCACCTCGCCGAGGTCAAGCGCGTCGGCGAGCCGATGGACCTCGGCTTCCTGACGCTCGGCATGAGCCCGAAATGGAGCCGGGCCGAGACGCCGCTGATGCCGAAGCGCCGCTACGACATCATGCGCAACTACATGCCGAAGGTGGGCTCGCGCGGGCTCGACATGATGTTCCGCACCGCGACCGTGCAGGTGAACCTCGATTTCGGCTCCGAGGCCGACATGGTCAAGAAGCTGCGCGTCTCGCTCGCGCTGCAGCCGGTCGCGACGGCGCTGTTCGCGAACTCGCCCTTCACCGAGGGCCGGCCGAACGGCTTCCTGTCGATGCGCTCCGAGATCTGGCGCGATACCGACAACGACCGCGCCGGGATGCTGCCGCGGGCCTTCGACGAGGGCTTCGGCTACGAGGCCTATGTCGACTGGGCGCTCGACGTGCCGATGTATTTCGTCAAGCGCGACGACACGTACCACGACGTCGCCGGCGCCTCGTTCCGCGACCTCCTCGCCGGCCGCCTCGCGGCGCTGCCGGGCGAGGTCGCGACGCGCTCCGACTGGGCGAACCACGTCTCGACGCTGTTCCCGGAGGTCCGCCTCAAGCGCTATCTCGAGATGCGCGGCGCCGATGTCGGGCCGCCCGAGCGGATCGCGGCGCTTTCCGCCTTCTGGGTCGGCCTCCTCTACGACCAGGCCTCGCTCGACGGCGCCTTCGACCTCGTGCGCGGCTGGAGCGCCGAGGATCGCGAGCGGCTGCGCGCCGACGTGCCGCGCCTCGCGCTCGACGCCGAGGTCGCCGGGCGGCCGGTGCGCGACGTCGCCCGCGACGCGCTTGCCTTCTCGCGCTCGGGCCTGAGCCGTCGCGCCATGCTCGACGCCGACGGGCGCGACGAGACCCACTTCCTCGATCCGCTCGACGCGATCCTAGCCCGCGGCCGCACCGCCGCCGAGGACCTCCTCGACCGCTACCACGGCCCCTGGCGCCGTTCGGTCGAGCCGGCTTTCGAGGAGTGCGTGTTCTAGCGGCGCCGGCCTTTCCCCGACTCGCCGGGAGAAGCGTCGATCACGCCGGCAGCCGCACCGTCGCCCTCAGGCCGCCGAGCGGGCTCGTATCGAGGAAGATGTCGCCGCCATGCGAGCGGGCGATGTCGCGGGCGATCGCGAGCCCGAGGCCTGAGCCGCCCTCGTCCTGGTTGCGGGCCTCGTCGAGCCGGACGAAGGGCTTGAACACCTCCTCGCGCTGCTGCGGCGGGATGCCCGGCCCGTCGTCGTCGACGGTGACGAGGAGCCACCGGGTCTCGTGGTTTGCCGCGACGGCGATGGCGTCGCCGTGGCGGGCGGCGTTCGAGAGCAGGTTGAAGAGCAGCCGCCGGAACGCGTCCGGGCGCACCGTCACCATCGGGTCGCCGACGATGTCGAGCGCGACGCTGTGGCCGTGGCGCTCGGCGTCGAGGCGCAGCTCCTCGAGCAGCGCCCTGAGGTCGGTCTTCACCGCCTGCTCGCCGGCGTCGCCGCGGGCAAAGGCGAGATAACCCTCGAGCATGCGCGTCATCTCGTCGATGTCGCGCTTCAGATCCTCGATCTCCGGCGTCTCGTCGAACAGCGCCAGCGAGAGCTTAAAGCGGGTCAGGATGGTGCGCAGATCATGGCTGACGCCGTTCAGCATCGCCGTGCGCTGCTCGATCGCGCGCTCGATGCGCCGCTTCATCTCGATGAAGGCGTGCCCGGCCTGGCGCACCTCGCGGGCGCCGCGCGGCCGGAACTCGATCTCGCGGCCCTTGCCGAAGCTCTCGGCGGCTTCCGCGAGGCGCAGGATCGGGCGGATCTGGTTGCGCAGGATGAGGATCGCGACGGCGAGCAGCACGAGCGAGGAGCCGCCCATCCACAGGAGGAAGATGTGCGAGTTCGAGGCGTAGGCCTGGCTGCGCCGGGCGAGCACCCGCATCACGGTGTGGTCGAGCAGCACCCGGATCTCGACGAGGTTCGAGCGCCCGACGGTGTCGATCCAGAACGGCCGCGCGACCTGGCGCGACAGCTCCTCGGACAGCGCCTGGTCGAGGATCGAGAAGAACGGCTTCGGCCCCGGCGGCGGCAGCGCCGCGTCGGGCAGGAAATCGACGTCGAGGTTGAGCCGGTCGTTGGCGATGCGGGAGAGCGTCTCGCCGTTCTTGTCCTGCGGAAAGGTCTCGTAGATGTCGATCAGCGCCGCGACGTCGGCGGTGACGGCCGAGGACAGGCGGCGGGTCACGAGCTGCCAGTGCCGCTCCATGAAGACATAGGCGATGACGGATTGGAGCAGGACCACCGGCGCGATGATGATGATCAGCGAGCGCGCGTAGAGCCCCTTCGGCAGGACCGAGCCGAGCCAGCGCGCGAAGCGGCCGTAGAGGGCCGCCGGCCGGGAGGTCGCGGGCAATCGCATCAGCATCAGTCGACGAGCAGGCGGTAGCCGACCCCCCTGACGGTCTGCAGATAGACCGGGTTTGCCGGATCGATCTCGATCTTGCGGCGCAGGCGGTTGATCTGCACGTCGACGGTGCGCTCGTTCGCGCCGCTGCCGCCGCCGGCGAGCTCGTCGCGCGGCACGTTCGCGGCGGCGCGGTGGCCGAGGATCGACAGGAT
>JAJKJG010000203.1 GCA_021154065.1 Methylobacterium sp. | reverse complement strand
CTCATCCTCCTCACCGCGGGGCTGATCCTCTCGGCCCTCTACCGCGACACCACCGAGCGCGCCTTCGACACGCGCCTCCTCGTCTACGCGACCGACCTCGCCTCCGACCTCGTCACGCAAGGCAACCCGGACCAGCGCGAGCTCGGGACGCTCGGCGACCCGCGCTTCGATCTCCCGCTCTCGGGCTGGTATTGGCAGGTCGGCCAGCCCGACGCGCGCCCGCGCGACCTGCGCTCCTCCCGTTCCCTCTTCGGCGCCGAGCTTCCCGGTCTCGTCCCGCCCGGCGACGACAGCCACTTCGGCGAGATCCGCAAGGGCTACCGCCAAGGTCCGGAGGACCGCATGCTGCGGCTCGTCGAGCGCGACATCGATCTCGGCGAGGACGGGCGCTATGTCGTGCGCGTCGCCGGGCCGGCCGACGAGATCGGGGCCGAGGTCCGGCGCTTCATCTTCTCGCTTACCGTCACCTTCGGCCTTCTCGGCATTGCGCTTGGGCTGACGACGCTCCTGCAGATCCGCTTCGGCCTCGGACCGCTGACCAAGCTGCGCAGCGCCTTGAGCGCCGTCCGGCGCGGCGAGGCCGAGCGCATTCCGGGCGACTATCCGCGCGACATCGCTCCCTTGGCGCAGGAGCTGAATCTGCTCCTCGACACCAACCGCGAAATCCTGGACCGGGCGCGCACCCAGGTCGGCAACCTCGCCCATGCCCTCAAGACGCCGCTCAGCGTGATCGTCAACGAGGTCGGGACGGCGCCGGACGAGGTCGCCGCCCGCGTCCGCGAGCAGGCGCGCATCATGCGCGACCAGGTGAACTATCATCTCGATCGCGCCCGCGCCGCCGCCCTCGCTGGCACGCTCGGCACCATCACCGAGGCGGAGCCGGTCGTCGCCGGCCTCGTCCGCACCTTCGAGCGCATCTACCGGGACAAGGGGGCGGCGATTGCGGCGGCGATCCCGGCCGGCACGCGCTTTCGCGGCGAGCGGCAGGACCTCGAGGAGATGATCGGCAACCTGATCGACAACGCCTGCAAATGGGCCGCAGGCCGCATCGAGATTTCGGCCGATACCGTGCGCGAGAACGAGCGCGCCTGGCTGCGCATCCTCATCGACGACGACGGACCTGGGCTTCCGGAGGAGGCGCGGGCGGAGGTGCTCAAGCGGGGCCAGCGTCTCGACGAGACAAAGCCGGGCTCCGGCCTGGGCCTCTCGATCGTGCGCGATCTCGCGGCGCTCTACCGGGGCACGTTGACGTTTGAGCGCTCGCCGCTCGGCGGGCTTCGCGCCGTGCTCGAGCTGCCGGGCGACGCGGGATAGCTCGGCGAGCTTCCGGCGCGCGAGGTGTGGCACGGCACAAACACCCCGACGTTCCGACCCTAGACCTTCCCCGGACTACCGGTCTGGAGGGAGCGATGAGCTGGCTTTGGGAAACGGAACGCGACGAGCGGCCACGCAGCTCAGGCTTGAGGTTGGTTCTTCTCGGCGGGCTCGCCCCGCTGGTCGTGATCGGGGCGGTCGCCGGCGTCATGCTGGCAAGCCCCGGGGCCACCGGCGGGGCCGGAGTCGCGGCGGAAGTGCAAACGCTCGACTGCGCTCTGCCTCGCAATGCGTGGCGCTCGTCGTGCCAGACCGCGGCAGCGGCCGGACCGGCCGCGCCGGCACCCGTGCTGACCGTCGACGAAAGCCCGCCGGCCACCGGCGCCGTCTCGCGCAAGACCGCCCGCGCTTCCACGAGACCCGCGAAACCGGATGCTGTTGCGGCGGCTTTGCCGCTCTCCGCGCTGCCGGAAACGGAGACCGCGCCGGCTCCCTTGGCCGCGGTTCCAGAGGCGGAAATGACGCCAAAGCCGGAGATGGCCGCTGAAGCCCTTCCGGCACGCCAGCCCGCCATGAAGGCTGCCCCGCAGCCTGAATCCCCGCGTGCGGCGAATACGCCGGCCCGCCTCGCGCGATCTCGGGTGAAGCCCGTCGCGATGGTCGCGACGGGCGTCGAGCAGCCCCGTCCGGCGCCCGCGGCCGCCAAGATCGCGGCGCTAGCCAAGCCGGCGCCGCGCCCGCGCGTCCGTCAGGCAGTCGAGGCTTGGACGCGGCTCCCATCCGCCAGTCGCGACACGGTCGCCTTGCGCGCCGCGCCGCGGGAGCCCGCCGCCGGGTCGGCTGCGCCGCGGCGCTCGGGATTGAAGCTCATGATCCTCCCCATTCCGATCGCGTTTCGGCTCCAATAGCATAGTGTCGAGCCAGGCGAGTGGCTCGGCGATACTCTCGCGCGTCATCGTGTCGCCGAGCCCGCCATCGTGCGGCGCTGGCCGTGGGGATACAGAGGCGCTTCAAGGGAGAGCCATGACTCGCAAGCAACGCCGCCTTGTCATGATCGGCACCGCCGTCGCCGTCCTCGGCCTCGCGCTCGGGCTCGTGCTCTACGCCATGCGCGATTCGATCGTGTTCTTCCACGCCCCCGCCGACGTGCAGGCAAAGGGCGTCCAGCCCGGCACGCGCTTCCGCCTCGGCGGCCTCGTGCAGGAGGGCTCGATCAAACGCGGCGAGAACCAGGAAGTCAGCTTCGTCGTCATGGACGCGCGGAGCGCGATCCCGGTGCGCTACCAGGGCATGCTGCCGGACCTGTTCCGCGAGGGTCAGGGGGTCGTCGCCGAAGGGGCGCTCGATGTCGGTGGCCTGTTCAGGGCCGACACCGTTTTGGCCCGCCACGACGAAACCTACATGCCGCGCGAGGTCGCCGACGCCCTCAAGGCGCAGGGCCATTGGCAGGGCGAGCAGAAGGCCAAGGCGAAGCCCTGAGGCCTAAGGCGGCCGGAAGGTTAACAAGAGTTCATGCGCGCGTGATCCCACGGTAAGGCGCGCCGCCTTAGGGTTCGGCCTTGCGTACCCTCCGGGAACCCCGCCGGGAGGGAACCGAGTACGGGCGCCGGGCCAAATCAGTCGCCCCCCAGCCGGTTCGGCGCCTTGCCTGCGGCAGGTCGGACACCCTCCACGTCCGGCCTGCCGTCTGTTTTTGTTTGGCGCTACCATGCCCGCTATGCGGATTCTGATCATCGAGGATGATCGCGAGGCGGCGTCCTATCTCGTGAAGGCGTTTCGCGAGGCCGGTCACGTCGCGGATCATGCCGCCGACGGGCTCGACGGCTACGCCATGGGGCGCGAGGGCGCCTACGACGTCATCGTCGTCGATCGCATGCTGCCGAAGCTCGACGGCCTGTCGCTGATCCGCTCGCTGCGCGAGCAGGGCGTCGACACCCCGGTGCTGATTCTGTCGGCGCTCGGGCAGGTCGACGACCGCGTCAAGGGCCTGCGGGCCGGCGGCGACGACTATCTTCCCAAGCCCTACGCCTTCTCGGAGCTTCTCGCCCGGGTCGAGGTGCTGGTGCGGCGCCGCGCCGCCTCAGGCACGAGCGAGCCGACGGCCTACCGCGTTGCGGATCTCGAGCTCGACCGATTGTCGCATCGCGTGACGCGCCAGGGCGCCGAAATTGTTCTCCAGCCGCGCGAGTTCCGCCTGCTCGAATTCCTGATGAAGAACGCCGGCCAGGTGGTGACCCGCACCATGCTGCTCGAGCATGTCTGGGACTATCATTTCGACCCGCAGACCAACGTCATCGACGTGCACGTCTCGCGTCTCAGATCGAAGATCGACAAGGGCTTCGATCACCCCCTGATCCACACCATCCGCGGCGCCGGCTACATGGTCCGCGACAGCGCCGGGCGGCGCGCGTGAGCGGGCGGCGATGAGCGGGCTTGGCAAGCTCCTGCGCTCGACGGCGTTCCGGCTGCTGCTTGCCTATCTCTTCGTCTTCACGGTCTTCGCCTTCTTCACCATCGGCTATGTGGCCTGGAACGCCCGCCGCGTGCTCGACGACCAGATTGTCTCGACGATCGAGGCCGAGATCACCGGCTTGTCGGAGCAGTACCGCACCGGCGGCATCCGTCGCCTCGTCAACGTGATCGAGCGCCGGGCGAGCGAGCCCGGCGCCTCGCTCTACCTCGTCACCACCAATGCCGGCGAGCGCATCGCCGGCAATGTCGCCGAGCTGCCGCCGGGCATCCTGAGCCGGCCGAGCCCGCCGAGCGCGACCTCCTGCATCGGCGAGGGCCCTGAATGTCAGTATCGCGAGACGCCCTACGGCCGCACCGGCGAGACCGAGGCGGGCGCTCACCGCGCGATCGTGCGCGTGTTCACGCTGACCGGCGGCTTCCGGCTGCTCGTCGGCCGTGACGTCGAGGAGCGCGCCCGCCTGCGCGAGGTCATCCGCCGCGCCTTTGGCTGGTCGCTTCTCCTCGTCGGCGTGCTCGGGCTCCTCGGCGGATGGTTCATCACCCGGCGGGTGCTGAAGCGGGTCGACGACATGACCGAGACCACCCGCACGATCATGGCGGGCGACCTCAGCGGGCGGCTCAGCGTGCGCGGATCGGGCGACGAGTTCGACCGGCTGGCCCAGAACCTCAACGCCATGCTCGACCGCATCGGCGAGCTCATGGCCGGCATGAAGGAGGTCTCGGACAACATCGCCCACGACCTCAAGACGCCGCTGACGCGCCTGCGCAACAAGGCCGACGAGGCGCTGCGCAACGCCCGCACGCCCGAGGAGCTCAGGGCGGCGCTCGATGCGACGATCGAGGAGAGCGACAACCTCATCCGCATCTTCAACGCGCTCCTCATGATCGCGCGGCTCGAGGCCGGCAACGCCCGCGAGACGCTCGCCGATTTCGATGCCGCCGAGGTCGCGCGCGGCGTCGCCGAGCTCTACGAGGCGGTCGCCGAGGAGGCCGGCGTGCCGCTCGAGGTCGCGGTCGACCCTGACCTGCCGGTGCATGGCAATCGCGAGCTCCTCGGGCAGGCGGTGGCGAACCTCCTCGACAACGCCCTCAAATACGGCCGGCCGGCCGAGCCCGGCATCGCGCCACGTGTCGGCGTCGAGGCGCGCCGGAGCGGCGACCGCATGACGATCGCGGTCGCCGATCGCGGCCCGGGCATCCCGGAGGCGGAGCGCGGCCATGTCACCGAGCGTTTCGTGCGCCTCGAAAGCGCCCGGTCCCGCCCGGGCTTCGGCCTCGGCCTCAGCCTCGCCGCGGCGGTGGCGCGCCTGCATGGCGGCCTGCTGCGGCTCGACGACAACGCGCCAGGCCTGCGGGCAGTGCTGGAGCTGCCGCTCTCACCTCGCCCGACGGGAGAGGTCGATACGGCTTCAGCCGTCCGGGCGAGGGGATCGTCCGAAGGGCTTGAGCCCGCTGTTCGAAGACCGTAACCCCTCATCCGGTCGCTTCGCGACTCGACCTCTCCCTCCGGCAGAGGCGTGCGCGGCACTCTGGCAGGCACGGTGAACGACTCCGCCTCGATCCCGGACACCCGGGCCCTCGCGCAACGAATCGCGAAGGCGCCGCCGCTTGCGGACGCGAAGCGGGCGCGGGCACGGCTCGCCGATCTCAAGGCGCGCGCCGCGGAGGCGCCCGACGCGAGCGGTCTCGCGGGGCTTCTTGAGCAAGATCCTCTGAAAGGCGTCTTCGCTTCGATTGCCGATCATTCCCCTTTCCTGTGGCAGCTCGTCCTCGAAAATCCGGCGCGGCTTCAAGAGCTTGCCGCAGCCGCTCCGGAGGAGACGCATCGCGCCATTGTCGCAAGGCAGACCGACAACGGCTCTCGCTTTGCCAAAGGCGAGCTCGGGCGCGATGAGGTCGTCCGCGCGCTGCGCCGAAACCGGGCCGAGCACGCGCTCCTCGTTGCGCTCGCTGACATCGGCGGCGTCTGGAGCGTCGACGAGGTCACGGCCGCCTTGACGGCGTTCGCGGATGCGTCGGTGAAGGGCGCCGTCGGCGTCGTGCTTTCAGAGGCCGCGGCGGACGGCAAGATCAAGCTCGGCAATGCCGACGACCCAGGCGCCGGTTCCGGCTTCGTCATCCTGGCGCTCGGGAAGCACGGCGCCGGCGAGCTGAACTACTCGAGCGACATCGACCTCGTGGTCTTCTTCGACTCGACCGCGGCACCGCTCGCAGAGGGCGTCGAGCCGACGACCTTCTACACCCGCGTCGCCCGCGACCTCGCGCGCCTGCTCCAGGAGCGCACCGGCGACGGCTACGTACATCGCGTCGACTATCGGCTGCGCCCCGACCCGGGCTCGACGCCGACCGCCGTCTCGCTCGCCTCCGCCTACACCTATTACGAGACCGTCGGGCAGAACTGGGAGCGCGCCGCCCTCATCAAGGCGCGTCCGATCGCCGGCGACCTTGCGCTTGGCGAGCGCTTCCTCCACGACCTCACGCCGTTCATCTGGCGCAAGTATTTCGATTTCGCCGCGATCGCCGACGTGCACGCGATGAAGCGTCAGATCCACGCCGTGCGCGGCCATGACGAGATCGCGGTCGCCGGCCACGACATCAAGCTCGGGCGCGGCGGCATCCGCGAGATCGAGTTCTTCGTCCAGACCCAGCAGCTCGTCTTCGGCGGCCGGCGGCCGCGCCTGCGCGGCCGGCGCACCCTCGACATGCTCGGCGCGTTGCACGAGGAGGGCTGGATCACGGCGAAGGCGCGCGACGAGCTCGCCGCGGCCTACCGCTTCCTGCGCTCGGTCGAGCACCGGCTGCAGATGGTCGCGGACGAGCAGACGCAGCGCCTTCCGTCCGATCCCGACGCGCTCAAGCGCTTCGCGAAGTTCTGCGGCTTCCCGACCCTCAAGGCCTTCGAGACCGCCCTCTGCCGGCACGCGAACCATGTGCAGACGCATTATGCGCTGCTGTTCGAGGAGGGGCCGGAGTTGACCGCCGAGGTCGGCAACCTCGTCTTCACCGGCACGACCGACGACCCGGACACGCTGGCGACGCTGCGGCGCCTCGGCTTCCGCAACCCGGAGCTCGCCGCCGAGACGGTGCGCGGCTGGCATTTCGGCCGCCGGCCGGCGGTCACGAGCGCGCGCGCCCGCGAGGTCCTGACCGAGCTCACCCCGGCCCTGCTTGCGGCGCTCGGCGGCACCGCCGATCCCGACGCCGCGCTCGCGGCTCTCGACCGCGCCTTCGGCCGCATGCCGGCGGCTGTCGAGCTGATGACCATCCTGCAGTCGCACGACCGCCTGCGCCTCCTCTTCGCTGACCTTCTCGGCACGGCACCGCGGCTCGCCGAGACCGTGGCGCAGAGCCCGCATGTGCTCGACACCATCATCGACCCGACCTTCATCGAGCCGGTCACGGACGAGCGCCGCATCGAGGGCCGGGTGCGCGGATTGATCGGCCAGCCGGCGCATTTCGAGGATTTCCTCGACCGCACGCGCGATGCCGCGCGCCAGATCCGCTTTCTTGCCGGCGCGCGGCTTCTGTCCGGCGTGTTCTCGCCCGATCAGGCCGGGCATGCCTATGCGGCGATCGCGGACGCTGTCATCCGCGCCTCCTACGAGGCGGTGCGCGACGGCTTCGAGGCGGAGCACGGCACGGTTCCGAACGGACGCATTGCGATCGTCGCTCTCGGCCGTCTCGGCTCGCGCGAGCTGACCGCCGACTCCGATCTCGATCTCGTCGTGCTCTACGATTTCGACGAGGACCGGCGTGAAAGCTTAGGCCCGCGCCGGCTCGATGCGGTCGTCTACTACACGCGGCTGACGCAACGGCTCGTCTCGGCGCTGACCGCGCCGACCCGCCGCGGCCGCCTCTACGACGTCGATCTGCGTCTACGCCCGCACGGCGGCAAGGGCGCGCTCGCCTCGCAGTTCAAGGGCTTCATCGCCTATGAGAGGACCGAGGCCGAGCTGTGGGAGCACATGGCGCTCACCCGCGCTCGCGTGATCGGCGGCGACGAGGCGTTCGGCATGGCGGTCGCGGGCGCGATCACTGAGATTGTCGCCTGTCGCCGCGATCCCGCCAGGGTTGCGGCCGAGGTGCGCGCCATGCGCATGCTGATCGCGACGGAGAAGGGTGACCAGGGTCCCTGGGACCTGAAGCTCGCGCCGGGAGGCCTCACCGATCTCGATTTCCTGGCGCAAGCGCTCGTTCTCGCCCATGCGGGCGATCAGCCGTCGCTCCTCGCACAGGCGAGCCGCGGCGTGCTCGCCGAGGCCGGCAGGCTCGGGCTCCTGCCGGAAGCGGCGGCGCAACGGCTCGTCGAAGCGCACGCGCTCTTCACCGCGGTGTTCCAGTGGCAGCGTCTGGCGATCGCCGGTCCTTTCGACGCGGCCTCGGTTCCGCCGGCGATCCTCCAGCGGCTCGCGGCGGTCGCCGGCCTGCCGGACGCGAAGATTCTGCTCGATCATCTGAACGAGACGCGGGCCGAGGTCCGACAGGTTTTCTCGCGCGGGCTCGATGCCATGGCTAACCTCTCCCGGAGGGAGGAGAGGTGAAACGCGCTCTTACCACGCCTCGACGCGAACGGGCTCCCACTCCTCCTCTGGCGTCTCGCGGCAATAGTGCCAAGAGCCACCCGGCAGGCGGCGCCGCATCAAAGGGTCGCCCGGCTCGGACTGGCCGCCGTTGAGGAGTGGGTGGCTCGTCAACATGGGCCGGTCGAAGTCCCACTCCGTCGGGTTGGCGGCGAACCAGCGCGAAACAATCTGCGTAAGGTGGGCGAGCACGTCGCCTAGGCTAAGAACCCTTGTCATTCCGGCCTCCAAATCGGGGCGGACCATCAGTGCACCGTCTCGACGCGCTCCGGCGTGCCGATCGCCGCGTGGCGGGGCAGATGCACCATCACCACGGTCCCGAGGCCCGGCAGCGAGCGGATGCGCAAACCGCCGCCATGAAGCTCGGACAGGGAGCGGGCGATCGCGAGCCCGAGGCCCGAGCCCTTGTGGGTCTTCGAGAACTCGGTCTCGACCTGCTCGAAGGGCCGCCCGAGCTTGCCGAGCGCGTCTCTCGGGATGCCGATGCCGGAGTCCTCGACATAGATATTGATGGCGTCGCCGGCAAACCGCGTGCGCACCGCGATGCGTCCGCCCTGGGGCGTGAACTTCACCGCGTTGTCGAGGAGGTTGACGAGGATCTGCTGCAGCGCGCGTTCGTCGGCCGGCACGGTGGCGCCGGGCAGCGCGTCGACCGAAAGCTCGAGCGCCTTCGAGCGTGCGCGCTCGCCGACGAGCTTCAAGGCCTTGTCGAGGGCGACCTCGACGGAGATCTGGCGCTTTGCCAGCCGCACGCGGCCGGCTTCGATCCGCGACATGTCGAGGATGTCGTTGATGACCGAGAGGAGATACTGCCCGCTCGAGCGGATATCGCGGCAGTACTCGGTGTATTTCTCCGAGCCGAGGGCGCCGAACATGCCGCCCTGCATCACCTCGGCGAAGCCGAGGATGGCGTTGAGCGGCGTCCTCAGCTCGTGGCTCATGTTGGCGAGGAACTCGGATTTCGAGCGGTTCGCGCTCTCGGCCTGCGCCTTCTGCTCGAGGTAGCGTTCGGCGAGGTCGGCGAGCTGCTGCGTCTGCAGCTCCAGCGTCTGACGTGATTTCTTCAGGTCCGTCACCGTGGCGATGAGCTGCCGTTCGGAATCGACGAGCTTCTGCTCATGGCGCTTCAAGGCCGTGATGTCCGTGCCGACCGAGACGTAGCCGCCGTCCTTGGTCCGGCGTTCGTTGATCTGCAGCCAGCGCCCGTCGCCGAGCTCGGCCTCGAAGGTGCGCGCCCCGACCGTGCCGCTGTTGCCGCTGACGAGCCGATGCCGGACGACGGAAGGCTGCGAGCCTTCCATCACCGCGGCGTAATCCTTGCCCGGAACCACAAGCTCCGGCGAGAGGTCGTGCAGGGTCTGGAATTTCGAGTTGCAGAGCACGAGCCGGTTGTCGGCGTCCCACAGCACGAAGGCTTCCGAGATCGCATCGACCGCGTCGCGCAGGCGCGCATCGGCTTGCGCCGTGTATTCGGCGAGCGCCCGCTGGTCGGTGATGTCGACCGAGATGCCGACGAGATGCTGGCCGGCGTCGTCGGAATCGCGCATCAGCTCGGCCCGGGCGCGCAGCCAGACCCAGGTTCCCGACGCGCTGCGGATGCGGAAATCGTGATCGATGACCGAGGCTTTCGACGAGGCGAGCCGGTCGGCCAGGCTGTAGAGGTCGCCGTCCTCGCAATGGACGAGGCCGTTGACCTCGCCGAAGGACAGGAACTCATCGCGACGCTCGTAGCCGAGCATCTCGTACATCGAGTCCGACCAGTAGATACGGCCGCGGGCGATGTCCCAATCCCACAATCCACATCGCCCGCGGCTCAGCGCCGAGTCGATCCGGCGCTTGACCTTGTCACACACGTCGTCGGCGGCCCGCGCGTGGCTCGCCTGAAGCCAGTAGGCGCCGCCAAGCCCGATGATCACGAACACCGCCGCGGAAAGCAGCGAGACCTCGCTGAGCGTCCGCATGCGCCAGTCGGAGAGCAGTCGCTCCGTCAGATGGACGACGGCGATCTGGCCCTGCGAGCCGGGCAGTCCGCGCACGGTCGCAAGCGCCGGAGCATCGTTTCCGAGCCGGATCGCCATCACGCCGGCGCGATCGCCGAAAAGGGTGAGCGGCTGAGCCTCGCCCAAGATTTCGCTCAACAGGCGCGGTCCGAGGCTTGCCGGCGGATGCGCCGCGAGAATCTCGCCGGCGGCGCTGGCGATGAGGAGCATGCGGCCGTTCGGGAGCGCACCTGCCGGAAGCGAGCGCGCGAGCGCCGCGAGGCGCGTCTCCGCCGAGGCGCTGTCGCCGGCGCCGCCGAGCGCCAGCGCCGCGAGCGTCGCAACGATCTCGATCTCCGAGGCCGCGCCGGCGAGCGCGTCCCGGCGGCTGTTGCCGATCTGGAAATAGCCGCAGACGCCGAGCGTGACGAGGAAGAGGCCGAGGAGGGTCGGAACCGAGAGACGAAGCCAGGGCTCTGCCCGCTGGAGACGGAAGCTCGGCGCCGGCGAGCGCGTCACTCCTAAGATGGTCCCCGCGCGCGCGGGTACGCACGCGGTGTCCGCCCCCGCCATCCGGCTTGCCCCTTGGATTTACTTTTGCCGCCCAGGTCCGGGGGGCGTGCCGCATCCCCCGAATCACCATCACTAGAATCGCGGATCGCTGATTTGTCTAGCGCGCGCCGGACTCTCGCACGAAAATTTTACGTCGCGGCTGAATTCTTGGCCCAGTACTGCTCCGGGAAGGTGAATGCCCGACCATCAGGCTATTCGAAGGTGAGCGTCAGGCAAGCGAGCGCTGCACGATGTCGCCGACGTCCGCCGATAGCGCCGGAGCGGCGGCGATGCGGCGCAGCGCTGCCTCGGCTCTGGCGCGCCGATTGCTCTCGACGGTCTTCCAGGTCCCGAAGGCGGTCAGGAGACGGGCCGCGACCTGCGGGTTCGAACCGTCGAGGTCGAGCACGACATCGGCCACGAACTCGTAGCCGGCGCCGTCGGTCCGGTGAAACTGCGTCGCGTTTCCCATCGCGAAGCTGCCGATCAGGGCGCGAACGCGGTTCGGATTCGACATCGAGAAGGCAGGCCCGGTCATCAGCGCCTT
>JAJKJG010000202.1 GCA_021154065.1 Methylobacterium sp. | reverse complement strand
TCGCGATCGCCGATTTCGTGGCGGCGCCGAACGAGCCGCTGCGCGTCCGGGCGACATCGGCATCCGATCTCCCGTCCGGCGGCGCCGGAACCTACGCCGCCGTCACCAGGAGCGCCTGCTGCGGGGCGCGAAACGGGCCGTCGCCGAAGCGGGCGCGGAGCGCCACTGCTACGGCGTCGGTGGCGCGGGCGAGGCCGGCGGGATCGCGCGCCTCGATCTCGTTGCGCAGCGGCGTGCCCTGGCAGCAGCCGATCGCCGCCTGCCGCGCCGCCGGCACGTCGGCGTCGCGGCAAACCTCCTCGATCCGGACGGTTCCGAAGCCGGCCTCGCGCAGCTCGCGCTCGATCCGGGCTTGGTCGACGTAGCCGCAGGGCGTGCGCGAGAAGAAGCGCGGCGGATCGTCCGGAAACAGGCCGGCGAGCGTTTCCTCGACGACGTGCATGAGCGGATTGGCCTCGATGCGGTCCCAGATCGTCAGGATCAGGCGGCCGGCCGGGCGCAGCACGCGCCGCGCCTCGCGATGAGCCGCCGCCTTGTCCGGCATGAACATGATGCCGAAGCAGCAGACCGCGACGTCGAAGGCGCCGGCCTCGAAGGGCAGCGCCAGGGCGTCGGCCTGCCGCCACGTGACGCTGCCGGTCTTCGTCCGCTCGGCGGCGACGTCGAGCATCGCCTGGTTGAGGTCGATCGCGACGATCGTGCTCCGCGGCAGGGCGGCGGCGATCGCACGGGTGACGATACCGGTGCCGGCGGCGGTCTCGAGGATCGCCCGGTCGGCGTCGCCGAGGCGCTCGGCGACGGCCTCGGCGAAGGGCTGGAACAGGATCGGCCCGAGATCACGGTCGTAGACCTGCGGCACAGCGCCGGCGAAGACCTTGTCGGTTTCCATTCCGTCACCCCCTACCCTTCTCCGGCCCGGGACAAGGTGTCCTCGTTCAGCGCCCGATAGGCCCGCAGCACTTGGCTGTCGTCGGCGCCGCCGTGGCCGAGGCCGGAGGCGGCGAGGAACATCTGATGCGCCGCGGCGGCGAGCGGCAGCGCCGCCTTGCCGGCGCGGCCGGCGTCGAGCACGAGGCCGAGGTCCTTGACGAAGATGTCGACGGCGCTCGCGACCGCCGGCTCGTCCTCGAGCATGCGCGGGCCGCGATCCTTCAGCATCCAGCTCGAGGCGGCGGAGCCCGAGAGGATCTCGAGCAGGATGCGACGATCGATCCCGGCCTTGCCGGCGAGCGAGAACGCCTCGGCGGCAGCCGCGATATGGACGCCGCAGAGGAGCTGGTTGACGGTCTTGACCATCGCGCCCTGGCCCGGGCGCTCGCCGACGTGGAAGAGCTTGTCGCCGAGCGCCGCGAGCAGCGGCCGCGCCGCCTCGAACGTCGCCTTCGGGGCCGCCGCCATGATGGTGAGCGTGCCGCCGGTCGCGCCGACAACCCCGCCCGACACCGGCGCGTCGACGAAGCGGCGCCCGGCCGCCTCGACCTCCTCGCCGATGCCGGCCGCGTCGGCCGGCGCGCAGGTCGCCATCAGGATCACGATGGCCTCAGGCGCGAGGGCTTCGAGGGCGCCGCTGTCGAAGAGCACGGCGCGGGCCTGGGCGGCGTTGACGACCATGAGGACAAGCGCGTCCGCGTCCCGCGCCGCCTCGGCAGCGCCCGCGGCGCGCGACCCGCCGCCTTGCGCGAGCGAATCGAGGGCAGCAGCCTTGAGGTCGAAGCCGCGCACCGCGAACCCGGCCGCGACGAGGCGCTGCGCCATGGGGAGCCCCATGGCGCCGAGGCCGACGAAGCCGATGCCTGCCATCTACTCGCCCGGCCCGGGCTGCTCCACGTCGAGTTGCGCGCGGCTCCAGCTCGTCAGCCAGAGCGCGCCGCCGGCCATGGCGAGGGCGATCACGGGAATGCCTATGAAGACATAGGCTTCCAGAAGCGTCATGGCCTGAGTCTCCTTACCGGCCGCCTGCGCGCAGATCGAAAGTCTCACTCCTTCACGGCGCCGGTCATCGCCGCGACGTAGTGCTCGACGAAGAACGAGTACAGCACGACGAGGGGCAGCGAGCCGACAAGCGCCCCGGCCATGAGCGAGCCCCAGCGATAGATGTCGCCGTCGACGAACTCGTTGACGATCGCCACCGGCACCGTCTTGTTGACCGAGGAGGAGATGAAGGTCAGCGCGTAGATGAACTCGTTCCAGCACAGCGTCAGCGAGAAGATCGAGGCCGAGATCATGCCGGGGATCGCCAGCGGCACGATGATCTTGGTCAGGATCTGCCAGCGGCTGGCGCCGTCGATGAGGGCGCATTCCTCGAGCTCGTAAGGAATGGTCTTGAAGTACCCCATGAGCAGCCAGGTCGAGAACGGGATCAGGATCGTCGGGTAGACGAGGATCAGCGCGAACACCGAGTCGAACAGCCCGTACTGGTAGATCACCGTTGAGAGCGGGATGAACAGGATCGAGGGCGGCACCAAATAGGCGAGGAAGATCGCGCCGCCGACGTAGTTCGCGCCGCGATAGCGGATGCGGGTGATGGCATAGGCGGCGAGCACGCTCGCGAACAGCGACAGCACGGTCGCGGCGGCCGAGATGAACATCGTGTTCCAGAGCCAGCGCGGATAGGCGGTCTCGAACAAGAGCTTGTAGATGTGCTTGAAGGTCGGCGCGGTGACGAAGAAGGGGTTGAACTTCTCAAGGTCGAGCAGCTGCTCGTCCGGCTTGATCGCCGTCAGCACCATCCAATAGAACGGGAACAAGAGCACGACCATGATCAGGACGAGCGGGATGTAGACCGTCACGATCCGCTTCGGCAGCCGGTCGAGATAGGCCATCCCCTCCGAATGGTCGGCCATCGCCGGCGACTGCGCGCCAGGCGCGAGGAGCGCCTGCGCGACGTCGGTCCCCGGATCGGGGCCGCGCTCGTCGACCGCCGCGGCCTTAGTCATTGCTTTCCCCGTGCTGCCATTTGCGGCGCTGCAGGCCGAACCATGAGACCATGATGGCGGCGAGCAGGAAGGGCACCATCGCGGTGGCGATCGCGGCGCCCTCGCCGAGACGGCCGCCGAGGATGCCGCGCTGGTAGGACAGCGTCGCCATGAGGTGCGTGGCGTTGACCGGCCCGCCGCGGGTCATCGCCCAGATGAGCTGGAAATCGGTGAAGGTGAAGAGCACCGAGAAGGTCATCACCACGGCGATGATCGGCGTCAGCAGCGGGTAGGTGATGAAGCGGAACATCTGCCACGGCGTCGCGCCGTCGAGCGTCGCGGCCTCGTAGAGCGAGGGCGGCACCGTCTGCAGCCCGGCGAGGAGCGTGATGGCGATGAAGGGCACGCCGCGCCAGACATTGGCGAAGATCACGCTCGCCTGCGCGTGCAGCGGCACGCCGAGGAAATCGACGTTCGTCGCGATCAGCCCCATCTTCCTGAGCGACCAGGAGATGATCGAGAACTGCGGGTCGAAGATCCACCAGAAGGCGATCGCCGACAGCACGGTCGGCACGATGAACGGGATCAGGATCGCGGCCCTGACGATCGCCCGGAACGGGATGTGCTTGTTGAGGAGAAGCGCCAGGTAGAGCCCGATCGCGAACTTGAAGACGCTCGCCACGACCGTGTAGGAGATCGTGAACAGGGTGGCGTTGATGAAGCTCGTGTCGTCCCACAGCCACTCGTAGTTCTCGAGCCCGATGAACGTGCCGGAGCGCCCGATGCGGGCGTCGGTGAAGCTCATCCAGATGCCGAGCACGAGCGGGTAGGCGAGGAACAGCAGCAGGAAGCCCGCCGCCGGCAGCATGAACCAGGCGCCGAGCACCTCGCGGTTGGTCTTCAGCCGCTCCCAGGCGGAGGTCTCGCGGATCGGGGCCTTGGCGACGGCTCCCACGGCGAAATCGGCCATATCGGACTGACCCGTAACAAATCAAAAACGAAAGAGCGCCGCGCCCGGGCGGACGCGGCGCTCTCGCGGACGATCAGGCGCGGTAGATGCGCTGCATCTGGCGTTCGGCCATCTTCATGGCGCTCTTCGCGTCCTCGCGGCCGGTGGCGACGTTGGCGAACATGTCGAGCACCACGAAATCCGCGATCGCGGTCGCGGCCCGCTCGCCGACCGAGCCGAGCCCGCCGGCGGTGAGCGTGCGCTTGGCGACGTCGCGGTACGGCGTGCGCTTCGGATCCTCCGTCCAGACCGGGTTGCTGTCGTAGGCGTTGAGGCAGTGCGTGAGATAGCCCCGCGCCGCGCCGATCCATTTGTTGAACTGGTCGGCCTCGAGCATGTAGGCGATCAGCGCCTTACAGGCCTGCGGGTACTTCGTGTAGTTCATCGCCAGGATCGGATACATCAGGTGCAGCTCGGTCGGCTTTCCGACCGGGCCGACCGGGAAGTAGGCGTGGTCCATGTCGTCGGCGATGTTCTGCTTCGTCGGATCGTTGCGGGCCGCGACGTAGATCGAGATGCCGTTGTTGGTCCAATGGATCTCGTTCGCCAGGAACGCCTTGTTGTTGAAGGCGTCGTTCCAGGACGCCGTGCCCGGGATGAAGTGCTCGTAGAGCTGCTTCGCGTAGGTGAGCGCCTTCTCGGTCTCGGGCGAGTTCAGGATGACCTTGTCGTTGGCGTCGACCACCTGGCCGCCGAACGACCACAGGCACCAGTGCACCCAGGTGTTGCCGTCGCCCGAGGCGTGGCCGAGCGCCATGCCGCCGGGCGTGCCCTGCGCCTTCATGGCCTTGGCGTATTCCATGAACGCGTCCGTGGTCTCCGGGAACTTCGAGAAGCCCGCCTTCTTCGAGGCGGCGAGCCGGTAGTTGATGAGCGCGCCCGAGTAGCAGACCGGGACGGCGATCCATTTGTCGCCGCCGGTGACCTTGCCGTATTTCTGCGCGCTCTCGACCCAGCCGCCGTATTTCTGGCCGAGGTAGTTCGCGACGTCGGTCATGTCGACGCACCGTTGCGGGAACAGATGCGGCAGCGAGTAGAGGCCCCAGAACAAGTCCGGGCCGGCGCCGGTGTTCGCGGCGACCGAGGCCTTCGGCTGCACGTCCTCATAGGATTCGCGGGTGATCTCGACCTTGACGCCGGTCGCCTGGGTGAAGGCGTTCATGAGCGCGACGAAAGCGTCGTCCTCGGACTGCACGAAATACTTCCAGCGCAGCATCGAGAGCTGGGCGCCGGGCTCCGGCTTCCACTGGTTCGTCTGCGCCCAGGCCTTGGCGAACTCGGCAAGGTTCGTGGCGCCGGCGAGGCCGATCGCCGCGCCTCCCTTGAGAAGCGATCTGCGGTCCATCTTCATATGACGCGTCCTCCAATGTTCGGATTTGCTGGTGATTTGAGTTCGCGGCGGTGCCGCGGTCGTCGGTCGCTACACGAGCCTTCGGCCGCTCTCCTGGTCGAAGAGGTGGCCGAGCTTCGGATCGGGCAGCACGTGGATCGTCTCGCCGGGCTTTGCCGAGATGCGGTCGCGGAAGACGCAGATCATCTCC
>JAJKJG010000201.1 GCA_021154065.1 Methylobacterium sp. | reverse complement strand
CGCGAAAGTCTCACCAGGGTCGAGCGGCTGCGCAATGCCCTCGTGCCGGCGCTCGCGTCGATCGGGACCGATCGGCCGGCTCATATCCCGCTGCGCCTCGAAAGCGAGGTCGCCGCCGTGGCGTGGCGCCTCGTCGACGAGGACGGCACGATGCGCGAAGGCCGGGCAGAGCCGGTCGCCGGCCCCGACGGACCGGCGCTGCCGCTGCCGCGGCTCGCGCCGGGGTATCACCGTCTTGCCGTCGACGCCGGCAGCGCAAGCGCCGAGACGACGCTCATCGCGGCGCCAGCAAGATGCTGGGAGCCGCGCGACGTCGCCGGCGGTGCGCGCTGCTGGGGCCTCGCGGCCCAGCTCTACGCCTTTCGCTCGGGCGAGAACCTCGGCATCGGCACCTATGCGGATGCCGGCAAGGCGGCCGCGGACGCCGGCGCGCTCGGCGCCTCCTATCTCGGCCTCAGCCCGGTCCATGCCCTTTTCGGCGCCGACCGCGGCAAGATCTCGCCCTATTCGCCGTCCTCGCGCCTGTTCCTCGAGACGCTGCATATCGACCCGGTCGCGGTGCCGGGCTTCGCGGCGAGCCCGGCGCAGCGCCTGCTCGACGAGAAGCGCCCGCGCATCGCCGCGCTGCGCGACGCTGAGCTCGTCGATCACGCCGGCGTCTGGGAGGTCCTGCGGCCTGTCCTCGACGCGCTGTGGGCGACGTTCAAGGCGCGCGGCGATCCGGCCTTCGACGCCTTCCGCCGCGAGCTCGGGGCGGCGCTCGAGGACCACGCCACCTTCGAGGCGCTCTCGGAGCATTTCCGCGCCGAGGGTGCGGCCTGGCTCGGCGAATGGCCGGAAGCGTACCGCGCCGCCGCCTCGCCCGCGATCGGGCGCTTCCGTGCCGATCACCCGGAGCGGGTCGCGTTCCATGCCTGGCTGCAATGGCTCGCGGATAACCAACTCGAGGCGGCCTGCCGGCGCGCCCGCGCCGCCGGGATGAACGTCGGCCTCTACCGCGACCTCGCGGTGGGCGCCGACCGCGGCGGCTCCGAAATCTGGTCGCGTCCGGAGCGGTTCGGCGAGGGTCTCTCGGTCGGGGCGCCGCCCGATCTTCTCGGGCCGCAGGGACAGGATTGGGGACTGCCGCCGTTCAACCCGCTGACCCTCGAGGAAGAGGGGCTCGCGGCCTTCCGCGCGCTCGTCGCCGCAAACATGCGCCACGCCGGCGCGGTTCGTATCGACCACGCCTTCCAGCTGCAGCGGCTGTTCCTGATCCCGCCCGGCAAGCCGGCGGCGGAAGGCGCCTATGTCGCCTACCCGTTCGAGGCGCAGCTCGCCGTGCTCCGGCTCGAGAGCCACCGGAACCGCTGCATGGTCATCGCGGAGGACCTCGGCACCGCCCCTGAGGGATTCTCGGACGCGATCATGGGCTCGGGACTGATGAGCTACCGCGTGCTCCAGTTCGAGCGCGAGGCCGACGGCTCGTTCCGGCGCCCGCAGGCCTACCCGCGCAGCGCCATGTCGGTCATCACCACGCACGACCTCCCGACCTTCGTCGGCTGGTGGCGCGGGCTCGATACCGATCTGCGCCAGACCCTCGCGATCTACGATCACGGGCGTGCCGAGCGCGAGCGCGCCGAACGCGTCGTCGAGCGCCGCCGCCTCACCGAGGCGCTGTGCTCGGAGGAGCTCGTCGCCTCCCCCGAGCCGCCCGAGGAGCCGCCCTTCGAGCCGGTGCTGCGCTATCTCGCGCGCACGCCCTCGGCGCTCAATGCCGTGCAGTACGAGGACGTGCTCGGCGAGCTGAACCAACCGAACATGCCGGGCACGCAGGACGAGCACCCGAACTGGCGCCGCAAGCTCGCGAGCGATCTCCACACGGTCGCGGCGCCCGGCGGGCCGCTTGCGAGAGTCGCGGTCGTGATGGCGGAGGAGGGCCGCGGCACACGCCCGAGCGCCAACCCCCTCGCCGCGCCGCCGCCGCGCGCGACCTACCGTCTCCAGTTCCACAAGGACTTCACCTTCGACGATGCGGCAGCGATCGTGCCTTATCTCGCGCGGCTCGGGATCAGCCATGTCTACGCCTCGCCGATCCACAGGGCGCGGCCGGGCTCGACCCACGGCTACGACATCGTCGACCATCGCGCGATCAACCCCGAGCTCGGCGGCGAGGTGGCGTTCTACTGTCTCTCCGACGTGCTGCGGCAGCACGGCCTCGGCCTCGTCCTCGACATCGTGCCGAACCACATGGGCGTCGGCGGCGCCGACAACCCGGCCTGGCTCTCGACGCTCGAATGGGGCGAGCTCTCGCCCGACGCGCGGGCCTTCGACATCGACTGGGAGCGGCTCGGCGCTAACCGCAAGCTCGTCGTGCCCTTCCTCGGCGACCGCTACGGCGACGCCCTCGACAAGGGCGAGCTGAAACTTGCTTTGGATGCCGCCGAAGGCTCGTTCAGCGTCTGGCATTACGAGCACCGGTTCCCGATCTGCCCGTTGAGCTTCCCCATCATCCTCGACCGAGCGCTCGTCGCGCTCGGCGAGATCGGCACCGAGAGCTCGGCTCACCTTCTCGCCGCGAGCGAGCGCCTGCGCATCATGTCGGAGGAGACGGTCCCGGAGCGCCGGACCGGCTTTCCCGAGGAGGCCGAGGGGCTGAAAGCCCAGATCGCCGCAGCCACGGCGGGCTCGCCGGGCCTACGGGTCGCGATCGAACGCGCCGTCAACCTCATCAACGGCACCTCCGGCATTCCGGAAAGCTTCGGGACGCTCCACCGCATCCTCGAGGCGCAGTCCTACAGGCTAGCCCATTGGCGCATGGCGGCGAGCGACATCAACTATCGTCGTTTCTTCGACATCAACGGCCTCGCCGGCCTTCGCGTCGAGGAACCCGAGATCTTCGCCCGTGCGCACGAAACGGTGTTCCGCCTCGTCCGCGAAGGCCGGGTCGACGGGCTGCGCATCGATCATATCGATGGGCTTGCCGACCCCGCCGCCTATGTCGAGGCGCTGCAACGGGAGGTCGGGCCGGGGTTCTACGTCGTCGTCGAGAAGATCCTCGAGCCGGGCGAAGCGCTGCGGCGCTGGCCGATCGCCGGCACCACCGGCTACGACGCCTTGAACCTGATCGACGGCGCGTTCGTCGACACCGACGCGGAGGCGGCGTTCGACGCGCTCTACCGGCGGATCATGGCGAGCGAGCGCTCCTACGGCGGGCTCCTGCGCGGCGCCAAGACCGAGGTGCTCGAGACGAGCTTCGCGAGCGAGCTCGAGGTCCTGGTCTCGGACCTGAAGCGCATCGCCGATACCGACCGCCACACCCGTGATCTCGCCGTGAACGCGCTCCGGCGGGCGCTCGTCGAGATCATCGCTCGCTTTCCGGTCTACCGCTCCTACCTCGACGAGCGCCAACCCGACCCCGAGGATTTGCGCCTGATCGAGGGCGCGGTCGAGAAGGCGAAGCGCCGGAGCGTGCTGCCGGACCGCACCGTGCACGACTTCGTCAGGGATGCGCTGCTTCGGCGGATCGACACCGACGGTCCCGGCCGCCCCGACCCGGAGCTCGTGCGCCGCTTCCGGCGCCGGTTCCAGCAGCTCACCGGGCCGGTGATGGCAAAGAGCCTCGAGGATACGCTGTTCTACCGGTATGTCCGCCTTCTCGCGTTGAACGAGGTCGGCGGCGACCCCGGCCGTTTCGGCATCGCCCTCGAGCGCCTGCACGCCGAGATCGCGGCGCGGGCGCGGGACTGGCCGCACGCCATGACCGCGACCGCGACCCACGACACCAAGCGCGGCGAGGATGCGCGCGCGCGCCTGCTCGCCCTCTCCGAGATGCCGGAGGCCTGGGCCGCCGCGGTCGAGCGCTTCGATGCCTTGACGGAGCCGCTGCTCGTCGACCTCGAAGAGGTCCGGGCGCCGGACCCGAACGACCGCTACCTGCTGCTGCAGTCGCTGCTCGGTGCCTGGCCGAATGACCTTCTCGGCGGTGCGCCGGATCCGGCCGCGATCGAAGGTTTTCGCGAGCGGATCGCCGAATACGCTCGCAAGGCCCTGCGCGAAGCCAAGCGTCACACGAGCTGGGTGAATGTCGGGGAGGCCTATGAGGAGGCGACCGACGCCATCATTCGTGCGCTTGTCTCGCCGGACAGCGCCTTCCTGCGCGACTTCGAGCCGCTGGCCCGCCGGCTCGCCCATGCCGGCATGGTCACTGGGCTCGCCCGGACCGTGCTGAAATGCACGCTGCCGGGCATTCCCGACATCTACCAGGGCACGGAGCTCTGGGACCTGTCGCTGGTCGACCCCGACAACCGGCGGCCCGTGGACTATGCCTCCCGCGCCGCCGCGCTCGAGGACGGCGCCGATCTCCCGGCGCTGCTGCGCAGCTGGCCCGACGGACGCATCAAGCAGCAGGTGATCGCGCGCCTCCTCGCCGACCGCGCTGCGGCGCCGCAGCTCTATGCCGAGGGCGGCTACGAGCCGCTCGCGGCGCAAGGCGAGCGCAGCCGCAACGTCATCGCCTTCCGGCGCTCACGTGCGGGCGGGGACCTGATCGTCGTCGTGCCGCGGCTCATTGCCGGTGCTGCCAGCGGCGGAAGCCTGCCCGTTGGAGGCGAATTCTGGGGCGACACGGCGCTCAGAGCGTCAGCCGGAGCGCGCCGCGAGATCCTGACCGGCTCCACGCTCCGGTGCGGCGAGGGCGGGCTGCCGCTGAGGGAACTGTTTTCGGCCTTGCCCATTGCCGTCTTGAGGACGATCGAATGAGACCAGCGAAGCCAAGCGCGGCCGCGGCGGTCGGGCGGGTCTCGAACCTGGCGTCAGGACCCCGCATCTACAACCTGTTCCCGCTGCTCGTCGGCACGATCTCGGCCTGGCGCGCCGAGCTGCCGCGCATCGCGGCGATGAACTTCGACTGGGTCTACGTCAACCCGTTCCACGAAACCGGCGGCTCGGGCTCCCTCTACGCCATCCGCGACCCATTCCGCCTCGATCGCCGCTTCCGCGACGCCGATGCGGGCGAGGACGACGGCCAGATCCGCGCCTTCGCGGAGGACGCCGCCTCGCACGGCCTGAAGGTCATGGCCGACCTCGTCATCAATCACACGGCAAACGACGCGCGGCTCGTCGCGGAGCGCCCCGATGTCTACGACCGCGACGAGACCGGCGGCATCCGCGCCCCCTTCGCGGTCGATCCCGACGATCCCTCGATCGTCACGGTGTGGGGCGACCTCGCGGAGCTGAGCTACCGCGAACCTCCCGCCAGGGAATTCCTGCTCGGGTATTGGGACGGCTACGTCGCGAGGCTCCAGGCGCT
>JAJKJG010000200.1 GCA_021154065.1 Methylobacterium sp. | reverse complement strand
GGCGCCGACGCCGAGCGCCTTCCCGCACTTGCCAGGGAGATCTCCGCGGAGCGGGTTGATGTGCTCTTCGTCACCGGACCGGCGGCTGTTCGGGCGGCGCTCGCCGCCGCGCCGAACGTCGCGACGGTGGCGCTCGATCTGGAGTCCGACCCCATAGCGGCCGGTTTCGTGTCCAGCTTGCCGAGGCCCGGCGGCAACTTGACCGGCATCTTCCTCGACTTCCCTGACTTCAGCACAAAATGGCTCGAGCTGCTTCGCGCGGTTCTGCCGAACCTTTCTCGCATCGCCATTCTTTGGGACCCGAGCACCGGGACGCTGCAGCTCGAGGGAGCCCGCCGAGCCGCCGATCTGCTGGGCGTCAAGGTCGAGCTCATCGAGGTGGAGGGCGCCGCGGCGATGCGGCGCGCCTTTGGCTCGGCGCAGTCCAAACGCGTCGAGGGGGCCGTCTTGCTGTCCTCGCCGGTTTTCGGATCGAACCCGGCGCTGACGGCGGAACTCGCTCTGGAGCACCGGCTTCCGGCGGTCTCGCTCTTCCCGGAGTTCGCGTTCAGCGGCGGATTGCTCGCTTACGGACCGAACGTCAATGACCTCTATCGTCAATCGGGGCAGATCGTTGCAAGGGTGCTCGCAGGCACTCGCCCTGCTGATCTGCCTATCGAACGCCCGGCGAAGTTCCAACTCGTCGTGAACCTCAAGACGGCGCGGACGCTTGGCATCGACGTGCCTCGCCCATTGCTCTTGCTCGCCGACGAGGTGATCGAATGAGGCGGCGGGAGATGCTTGCGGGGCTTGGCGCCGCGGCGGCGTGGCCGCTGGCGGCGGGCGCGCAACAGCCGGCCGCGCCGACGATCGGCTTCCTGAGCAGCCGGTCGCCGGGCGAGTCGGCGACCGTCGTCGCGGCGTTCCGCAAAGGCTTGGCCGAAGCCGGCTTCGTCGAGGGGCGCAATGTCGCGATCGCGTTCCGCTGGGCGGAGGGGCGCTATGCGCAGCTGCCCGGGCTTGCGGCGGAGCTCGTCGGCCTGAACGTCGCGGTGCTCCTGTCGGCCGGGGGCGCTCCCTCGGCGCTCGCCGCCAAGGCTGCGACCGCGACGATCCCGGTGGTCTTCTCCGGGGCGCCCGATCCGGTCGGTTTCGGCATCGTCGCAAGCCTCGCTCGGCCAGGAGGCAACGTCACCGGCTTGGCAACGCTGACGACGGAGCTCGCGGCGAAATCGGTCGAGGTGCTGAAGGATATGGTCCCAAGCGCGGTCGTGATGGCCTACCTCGTGAACCCGTCCAATCCAAGCGGCGATGAGGAAGCGGCGCTGGCGCGCCAGGCGGCGCGCGCGCTCGGCCTCGAGCTGCACCTGCTTCAGGCGAGCACCGAGCGCGACCTGGAGAACGCTTTCGAGGATTTGCGCAAGCTGCGCGTCGACGGCCTCATCGTTCCAGCAGAGCCCTTCTTCGACAGCCAGCGCGACCGGCTCGTCGCGCTCTCGGCCAAGCACGCGATCCCGACAAGCTATCGCTGGCGCGAATACGTCCAGGCTGGCGGCCTCATGAGCTACGGGACGGATCTCCCCGACAACTATCGCCGGGCGGGCGTCTATGTCGGGCGCATTCTCAAGGGCGAGAAACCGGCCGACCTGCCGGTGATGCAGCCGGACAAGTTCGAGCTGGTGCTCAACCTCAAGACCGCGAAGGCGCTCGGCCTCGCGGTCCCGCCGCGGCTCATCGAGCGCGCCGACGAGGTGATCGAATGGCGGGAACTCCTTGCGGGGCTTGGCGCCGCGGCGGCGTGGCCACAGGGCGCTCGGGCGCAGCAGCGCACGCTGCCGGTGATCGGGTTCCTCAGCGGGCGCTCGCCGGGCGAGGCGGCGGCGGTCCTGGCGTCTTTCCATCGCGGCCTTGCCGAGACCGGCCACGCCGAAGGCAGGAACGTCGCCGTCGAATACCGCTGGGCCGAGGGCCGCTACGACCGCCTGCCGGCGATGGCGGCGGAGCTTGTCGAGCGCCGCGTCGCCGTCCTCGCCGCGGTCGGGGGCGGCGTCGCCGGGCTTGCCGCCAAGGCCGCGACGGCGACGATCCCGATCGTGTTCGCGAGCGGCGGCGACGCCGTCAAAATCGGGCTCGTCGAGAGCCTCAACCGTCCAGGAGCCAACGTCACCGCCGTGAACCTGGCGTTCGGCGCGCTTGGACCAAAGCGCCTCGAGCTCCTGCGCGAGGTGGTGCCGACGGCGCGCTCGGTGGCCGTGCTCGTGAACTTCGATTATCCGAGCGCCGCCGCCGAGGTCGACGACCTGCGGGCCGCGGCGCGTACGCTCGGGCTCGAGGTCCAGGTTCTGCCGGCGAGCACCGAAAGCGCGCTCGAGCCCGCTTTCGCAGCGCTTGCGGCGAAAAAGACGGATGGACTCCTCGTCGCCGACGACCCTTTCCTGCAGGGATTGCGCGACCGCATTGTCGGACTCGCCGCGCGCGATGCGGTTCCGGCCGTCTATTTCTCGCGCGACTTCGCCGATGCCGGCGGGCTCATGAGCTATGGCGGCAGCATCATCGAGGGCTATCGCCAGGTCGGAAAATACGTCGGCCAGATCCTTCTCGGCGCGAAGCCCGCCGATCTGCCGGTCGTCCAGCCGGCGATCTTCGAGCTCGTCGTCAATCTCAAGACGGCGCACACGCTCGGCCTTGCAATCCCACCCGGCATCATCGCCCGCGCCGACGTGGTCATCGAATGAGACGGCGGCTTGCGGGTTAAGGGAGCGGCGTGTCCGAGATTGCGTTTCGATCGACCGCCGACGGGCGGTTCTCGTTTGCCGAAGCCGGGCGCGCCGACGCGCCGGCGCTCGTGTTCCTGCACGGCATCGGCGGCAATGCGCGGGCGTTCACGAACCAGCTGCGATATTTCGGGTCCGATTGGCGCGCCATCGCCTGGGACATGCCGGGCTATGGCGGCTCGGCGCCGCTCGCCGCGGTCTCGATCGCGGCCCTCGCCGAGGCGCTGTCGCGGTTTCTCCATCAGCTCGGCGTCGAGCGCCCGGTTCTCGTCGGCCATTCGATCGGCGGCATGATCGTGCAGCAGCTCGTCGCCGAGCGCGCCGATGCGGCCGGCGCGATCGTGCTGGCGCAAACGAGCCCGGCGTTCGGCCGGCCCGAGGGCGACTGGCAGCGCGACTTCATCGCCGCGCGGCTCGGGCCTCTCGATCGCGGCGAGACCATGTCCGGCCTCGCGCCGGGCCTCGTCGCCGAGCTCGTCGGCGACGATCCCGATCCGGAGGGGCTGGCGCTCGCGCGCGCCTGCATGGCGGCGGTGCCCGAGGCGAGCTACCGGGCGATGATGCGGGCGCTCATGGGTTTCGACCTTCGCGATGCCCTGCCGCGCCTCCGCGTGCCGACCCTCGTGCTCGCCGGCCGGAAGGACACGAATGCGCCGGCGCCGATGATGGCGCGCATGGCCGAGCGCATTCCGGGCGCCGCCTATGCCTGCCTCGACGGCGTCGGGCATCTTGCCCCGATGGAGCGGCCCGGGCTGTTCAATGCCGCGCTCGCGGATTTTCTTGCCACCCTACCGGTGTCGGCCCGGGCGGAGCAAAGCGCAGACCCGGGAGCCACCCCGCGGCATGGGACTATGGGCCTCGGATAGCCGCTTCGCGGCTTCCGGGACGACGAGAAGGAAGCGCACCGCATGACCGCCCATGTCGGCATCCCCGAGCTCGGTCTCGACGGCGTGAGCCTCGATCCGCCGCTCTTCGATCCCGCTGCCTTCCGCTTGAGCGACGAGGAGACCGCGCTCGCCGCGAAGGCGCGCGCCATGGGCCAGGCGATCTTCGCCCGACGCGCCGCGATCCACGATCGCGACGCGACCTTCCCGACCGAGAACTATCGCGACCTGCACAAGGCCGGCTTCCTCGCCATCTGCATCCCGAAAGGGCAGGGCGGGCTCGGCGCCGGCTACCGCGCCTATTCGATCTGCGCTGCCGAGATCGGGCGCTACTGCGGCGCGACGGCGCTGACCTGGAACATGCATGTCTGCTCGACCTTGTGGTCGGGCCCGCTCGCCGACGACCTCGACATGGACGCTGCGACCCGCGCCGCGCACGAGCGCCGGCGCGCGCTGCACTACCGCCGCATCGTCGCCGACGGCGCGATCTATGCGCAGCCCTTCTCGGAAGGCGGCGCCGCGGCGGCCGGCGGCGCCGCCTTCGAGACGCAGGCCCGCCCGGTCGAGGGCGGCTGGATCGTCGACGGCAAGAAGATCTTCGCCTCGCTGTCCGGCCACGCCGACTATTACGGCGTGCTCGCGACCGAGCATTCCGGCGACGGCGCGCCGTCGCGCCGCAACACGCTCTATCTCGCCGTTCCGGCGCAGGCCGAGGGCGTGTCGGTCGTCGGCGACTGGGACCCGCTTGGTATGCGCGGGACGGTGTCGCGCACGCTCCTGTTCCGGGAGGTGTTCGTCGCCGAGGAGCAGGCGCTGATGCCGCGCGGGCTCTATTTCCAGGCGGCGACGCGCTGGCCGCACATGTTCCTGACCCTGTCGCCGACCTATATCGGCCTCGCGCAGGCCGGGTACGACTTCACCGTCAAGTACCTGCGCGGCGAAGCGCCGGGCACGCCGCCCGTGAAGCGGCGCATGTACCCGACGAAGCAGATCGCCGTCGCCGAGATGCGCATCCGGCTCGAGGCCGCGAAGGCGCTGTGGTTCCAGGCCGTCACTGAGGCGCAGGCGAACCCGACGAAGGAGCAGGTGCTGCGCGCCTACGCGGCCCAGTTCTCGACCATGGAGAGCGCGAACGAGATCGCGCGTCTCGCGATCCGCACCTGCGGCGGGCAGTCGATGCTGAAGTCGCTGCCGCTCGAGCGCATCTACCGCGACAGCCGCTGCGGCTCGCTGATGCTGCCCTGGACCGCCGAGCTCTGCCTCGACCGCATCGGGCGCGAGGCGCTCTACGAGCCCGGCGAGACGGACGCGTGAGCGCGGGCGGCGCCGTGGACCTCTCCGATTTCATCCTGGGGCACGCGGCGTTCACGCCGGACAAGCCGGCCGTGCGCTTCGAGGGCCGCACGCTGACCTATGCGGCGCTGGCGGAGCGGATCGAGGCCGCAGCACGGGCGCTGCAGAGCGAGCTCGGGATCGGTCGCGGCGACCGCGTCGCGGTGCTCGCCGTAAACCACCCCGACACGCTCGTTCTGCTCTATGCCTGCGCCCGACTCGGGGCGATGCTCGTGCCCCTGAACTGGCGCCTCGCGGTTCAGGAGCAGCTGTTCATCCTGACCGACGCGTCGGTGTCGGCGCTCGTTGTCGAGGAGGCGTTCGCGGCGACAATCGGGCCGCTGCGCGAAGCCCTGCCCAAGGCGCGGGTCGTCGGTCTCGATTTCGCGCCGCCGGACGCGGTGTCGTTCGAGCATCTCCTCGCCCTCGGTTCCGGCGAGGGGCGGGTCCCGCATGTCGATCTCTCGTCGTCGCTTCTTGTCGTCTACACCTCCGGCACGACGGGGCGGCCGAAAGGCGCGGTGCTGCGCCAGGAGGCCTTGTTCTGGAACGGCGTGATGAGCCAGCACATGCACGGGCTCACCGCCGATGATCACGTGCTGACCGTGCTGCCGCTGTTCCACGTCGGCGGGCTCAACATCCAGACGACGCCGGCGCTCCATCACGGCGCGACCGTCACGCTGCACCCGCGCTTCGCGCCGGAGAAGACGCTCGCGGCGATCGCACGGGAGCGCCCGACCCTGACCGTGCTCGTGCCGGCGACCATGCAGGCCGTCATCGAGCATCCCTCCTATGCCGACACCGATCTCTCGAGCCTGCGCGCGCTGACGACCGGCTCGACGACGGTGCCGCAGCCGCTGATCGACGCGTTCGAGCGCCGCGGCGTGCCGGTGCTGCAAGTCTACGGCTCGACCGAGACCGGCCCGATCGCGGTCTACACCTCTCTGTCCGGCGACCGCTCACGCCCGGGCTCGACGGGCCTACCGGGCCTCGTCTGCGACGCGGAGATCGTCGACGATGCCGGCCTCGCGCTGCCGCCCGGCACCGTCGGCGAGATTGCGCTCCGCGGTCCTAACCTGTTCTGCGGATATTGGGACGACGCCGCAGCGACGGCGGCGGCATTGCGCGACGGCTGGTACTTCTCCGGCGACGTCGGGATGCGCGACGAGGACGGCTATGTCTTCGTCCATGACCGCCGGAAGAACCTCATCATCTCGGGCGGCGAGAACGTCTATCCAGCCGAGATCGAGCGCGTGCTTCTGACGCATCCGTCCGTCGCCGAAGCGGCGGTGATCGGCCGCCCCGACCCGAGATGGCAGGAGGTGCCCGCCGCCTATGTGGTGCTGCGGGCCGGCATGAGCGCCGATGCCGCGACGCTGAAGGCGCACGTCGCCGGCGAGCTCGCCCGCTTCAAGGTCCCGCGCGACGTGATCTTCGTCGAGAGCCTGCCGCGCAACGTCATGGGCAAGGTGCAGCATTTCCGGCTACGGGACGCGGCTGCGGCGGCGCCGAATCAGGCGGTTGCGGCGCAGTAAAGCGCTTGAGTCGCCTCGCGTGAGCATTTCCGGACGCTTCTAAAATATCACATCTTCGTGCCTGAATCGTCAGCTCCTGCGCGTCGCGCGAGCAACAAACGGGGAAAAGCCGGCAATTTTCCAAGGTTTCATGTGGTGCGCTCATAACCGCCATGCTCGCGGGCGGGGTGCTGCAGCGCAACATGAAGGCTGATATTGCGCTCAAGAACACGACCAAAGAGGAAGCGCCTCGGACGGCCTCACCCAGTTCAGGAGGTCACCCAATGGCGTTTGCAGCTCATTTCTTCTCCGGCTCGGCTGCAGCCCTGCCCGGCAATCCCGCCGAGGCGCATCCCCGTCCAGGCCTATTCTCGCGCGTCTTGGCGGCGCTCATGACCATGCAGCGGCTGCGCGCCGAGGCGGAGGTGGCGCGCTTCATCGACCGCCATGGCGGCCGCATCACCGACGACCTCGAGCGCGAGATCTCGCGGCGCTTCGGAGGGCCGGTGGCATGAGGCCGGCGATGCTCCCGGCGCTGCCGGCCTTCGGTGAGGCGGTACCGGCCGCCGTTCTCCCGGCGTGGCGCGGGCTCCTCGCCCGGATGCTCGCCGCCGGGCGGGCGGTGCTCGAGTCGCGGCGGAAGCCCGGGCTCTGCGCCGGACGCTGATGCGGCGCTATCCCTTCGTGGATTTCTGACGAGGCGACATGTTGCTCGAACGCATAGCCGCGATCCCGAACTTCGAGGCGATCTTCGGGGTCGCGGCCGATCACCGCCTGGATCAGGTCCGCTCCCGAAGCCGCGGCGGCGCCCTGCGCGGCACCTTCTGGAACCATGAGGAATACGACGCCGACGGCCGCCTCGTCGCCCGCTACGAGTCGTTCCAGGAGCTGGACACCGCTGCCGGCACGAGCCGCAGCGGCTGGGTCAAGTACGATGCCGACGGTTGGGTCGTGGACGAGGGGCGGATCGCGGCGCGGTGATCGCCCGAAACACTCCATAAGGCCGATTGCTTCTCCGCGTTCCTCTTGCCGCGGGCATGTGTAGCCGTTAAGCTACAGATCGAATGATCGAAGTTCGCGAGACCACCGTCTTCTCAACGTGGCTCTCGGAGCTGAAGGACCGTCGCGCGCAAGTGAAGGTCCTGGGCGCGTTCAACGGTTAGCCTTCGGCAACTTTGGCGACTTGCGGTCGGTCGGAGAAGGTGTTAGCGAGATGCGAATTCATTATGGACCCGGCTATCGCGTGTACTTCACGCAGCGAGGCACGACGGTGGTCATTTTGTTGTGCAGCGGCGAGAAGAGCACGCAGGACCGGGATATCCGGACGGCCAAAGCGATGGCACGCGATCTTGAGGGATGAGCATGGTCACGCAGACGCGCCCCTTCGACCCTGCCGCATATTTGAACAGCCAACAGGCGCGCGCCGCTTATCTGAGCGAGGCGCTCGAGACCGGTGATCCTGCCTTCATCGCGGACGCGCTCGGCATCGTGGCGCGCGCACAGGGCATGTCGCAGATCGCGCGCGAGACGGGGCTTTCACGCGAGAGCCTTTATCGCGCGCTGAGCGCCGAGGGCAACCCGGAGTTCACGACGGTGATCCGGGTCGTCAAATCGTTAGGCCTCAAGCTGACCGCTGTTCCGCAGGATCAAGCCTAAGCGTCGCTCGCCCCGAGCGTCAGGCGAACACGGCCTGCACCTCCCCCTCCCGCACCACGACGAGGCCGTCGATGTCGATCGTCGTGTTCATCACCGGTAAGTCGAAATGGCCGGCGGTGTAGCGGCCGGCGAACTCGTTGGCGCCGGTCGAGAACAGGAAGTTGCCCGCGACGGCGCGCAGCTCGGTGCCGTTTGTGTCGCGTCGGTCGTACATCGTCAGCGCCTCGTAGCGGGCGCGGCGGTTGAGGCCGAAGCCGACATGCGACACCGCGTAGGCCTCCGGCTCGCCCCAGGCGGCGAGATAGCTGCGCATCAGCACGGCGTCGGTGCCGCCGCCGTCGATCGCCGTGACGTAGTCGTTCGTGATCGCGAGCCGCACCGGCGCCGCGAGGTAGCGCTTGAAGGTGAGGTTGATGTCGCCTTCGGCGAGCACCAGCGTGCCGTTCACGGCTCCGGGCTTCGGAAAGCTGACGACGAGCCCGCCCGGCCAATGAGCGAGCGTGCCGGGGCGGTCGGTCCAGCCCCAGACGCCGACGGTCGCGGCGCCTTCCATGGCGATGGTCAGATCGGTGCCGGCCGCCGAGCTGACGCGCATGCGCTTTGCCGCGCGCAGCATCCTGGCGGCGGCGCGCACCTCGCCCTCGAGCGCCAAATCCGGCCGCAAGCGCTCGAGCGTTTCCGGGTGCTCGTTCGAGATCGCGAGGATGCGCGCCCCGGCCTTGAGGATCGCCGGCGTTTCGGCCGCGTGCATCAGCCCCTCGACCGTGCAGTCGACGACGAAGCCGGCCTGCCCGAGCGCCGCGACGACGGCCGACAGCCCGCCGATCGCGGCGCTCGCGCCGGTCGAGCGCACCGGCACCGGATGCCGGTTGCGCGGCGTCGGCACGACGATGTGGAACGGCTTCGCGCCGAGCCGCAGCAGCGCCAGCTCCGCAACATGCACGTTCACCGGCCGCGACTGCGTTTCCGAGAGGATCGCGGCGGTGTCGCCGGCCCTGACGGCGCAACGTTCGAAGACCTCCGCGAAGGCGTCGATCCATTTGCCCTCGATGCGGTCGGCGAACATGCCTGGAGCCTACCTCCCCGCCGTGTTACATGAAAAGGAATATTTCTGAGCCGGAGACGGAAGGCGCGATGGCCGACGAGCCGGTGCGAGGCGCCGCCGGGACCTTGACCCCGGATGCGTTCCGGCGCGCGCTCGGCCAATTCCCGACCGGCGTCACCATCGCGACCGCGTTCGCGAACGGCCGCCCCGTCGGCATGACCGCGAACTCGTTCTCGTCGGTGTCGCTCGCCCCGCCGCTCGTCCTCTGGTGCGTGGCGAAGGCTGCGCCGAGCTATCCGGCTTTCGTCGGGGCCGATGCCTTCGCGATCCACTTCCTCGACGCCGGCCACCAGGAGCTGGCGCTGCGCTTTGCCGGCCGGAGCGAACGCGGCGACAAGTTCGCCGACCTCGTCTTCGTGCGCGGCGCGACCGGGGCGCCGATCCTCGACGGCATCGCGCCGATCTTCGAATGCCGGGTGTGGGCGCGCTACGACGGCGGCGACCACACGATCCTCGTCGGCGAGGTGGTGCATTTCATCGCCAAGCCGCACGATCCGCTGCTGTTCCATTCGGGCGAGCTCAGGCGCATCGGCGGCGGACGCCGGCGCGAGCTGCCGCGGGACAGCTTCGCCAAGACCTATTTGGCCTACCTCCTTGCCCGCGCGAGCCAGATCGTGTCCGGCGAGTTCCACGCCGCGCTGAAGCGCTGGCGGCTCTCCGTCGCAGAGTGGCGGGTGCTCGCCTGCTTGGCCGACGCGGAGGGGCTCGGCGTCGGCGAGCTTGCCGCGATGGCGCTGATGCAGCAGCCGCGCATGACCAAGATCCTCGACAAGATGGCCCGCGAGGGGTTGGTCGAGCGCCGCGCCGACGAGGAGGACCGCCGCCGCGCCCGCGTCCACCTCACCGCAGCCGGGCGCATCCGAGTCGCGCCGGTGCTCGCGGCCGCAAAGGAGCACGAGGCCGCGATCCTGGCGCCGTTCACGGAAGAGGAGCGGGCGATGATCAAGCACGCGCTCGATCTCCTGATCGAGCGGCACGGCGCCGGAGGTCGAGCCGCTACTCCCGGCCCTTGACGCGGCTAGCTTCGCGGCGGCCCGGCGGGACGCGCAAGCCTTCGATGACCTCGAAGCTCGCGGCGAGATCGGCGCGGGCGTCGGCGCCGACGAAGATCTCGAAGCGGCCGGGCTCGACGACGTAAGTGCCGTCCTCGAGATGGAAGCCGAGCTCGCGAACCGGCACCTCGAGCCGCACCTCCCGCGATTGGCCGGCGTCGAGGAACACCTTCTCGAAGGCCTTGAGCTCGCGCACCGGGCGGCTGCGGCTCGCGACGACGTCGCGCACGTAGAGCTGCACCACCTCGGCGCCGGCCCGGGCACCGGTGTTTGCGAGCCGCACCCGCACCTCGAGCGTGTCGGACGCCGACAGGCGCGGCGTCGCGACCGTAAGGTCCGAGAAGCCGAAGCGCGTGTAGCTCAGGCCGAAGCCGAACGGGAACAGCGGCTCGATCGATTCGTCGACATAGTTCAGCGTGAAGCGGTTGTCGGCGCGCGTCGGCCGGCCGGTCGGCAGGCGGTTGTAGTGGATCGGGATCTGCCCGGCGGCGCGGGGCCAGGTGATCGGCAGCTTGCCGCTCGGGACGACGTCGCCGAAGAGGGCCTCGGCGACCGCCGGCCCGCCCTCGACGCCCGGATACCAGGCCATCAGCACCGCCGCCGCCTGGTCGAGCGCCGGCCCGATCTCGAGCGGGCGCCCGGCCATCAGCACGACGACGACCGGCTTTCCGGTCGCGGCGAGCGCGGCGAGAAGCTCGGGCTGGTGTCCGGTCAGGCTAAGATGCGCGCGCGACGCCGCCTCGCCCGACAGGGCTTCGGGCTCGCCGAGCACCGCGATCACGGCATCGGCCGCGCCCGCCGCCGCGACCGCGGCCGCGAAGCCCTCGGTGGTCTCGCAGCGCAGGCTGCAGCCATCGGCATGAGCGACGGCGATACCGGCTCTCCCGGCGCGCTGCCTGAGGCCGTCGAGAATCGTCACCGTGTCCTCGCGATGCCCGCGCGCCGCGTGCGGCCCAAGGTGATCCTTGGCGCTCGCCGCGAGCGCGCCGACGACCGCGACGGACCGCATGCCGGGCGCGAGCGGCAGGACGTCGCCGCGGTTCTGCAGCAGCACGAGGGATTCGCGCGCGACCGACCGCGCCGCCTGACGCGATTGCGGCGTCGGGAACACGGCGTCGACGCGGCTCGCGTCGATGTCCGGCCGCTCGAACAGGTCGAGGCGGAACTTGACGCGCAGCACGCGCCGGACCGCCTCGTCGACGGCTGCCTCCGGCACGCGCCCGGCCCGCACCTCGTCGGCGAGATGGAGGTCGTAGAGCCCGCCGGCGAGATCCATGTCGACACCGGCGAGGAACGCCTTGCGGGCGGCCTCGGCGCCGTCGGCCGCGATGCCGTGCGCGATGAGCTCGTGGATCGCCGCCCAGTCCGACACCACGAAGCCATCAAAGCCCCACTCGTTGCGCAGGATGCCGGTGAGGAGCCATGGGTTCGCCGTCGCCGGCACGCCGTTCAGCGCGTTGAAGGCGCTCATGACGGTCTCGGTTCCGGCCTCGACCGCGGCACGGAACGGCGGCAGGAAGACATCGCGGAATTCAGCCGGCGGGATGTCGGTCGCGTCGTAGTCGCGCCCGCCGGCGGCGGCGCCGTAGCCGGCGAAATGCTTGACGCCAGTCGCAAGCCCGCCGGCGTGCAGCCCCTCGACGCGCGCCGTCGTGAACACGCGGGCGAGATACGGGTCCTCGCCGGCGCCCTCGATGATGCGGCCCCAGCGCGGGTCGCGCGCGATGTCGGCCATCGGCGCGTAGGTCCATTGCACGCCGACATAGGCGGCCTCGCGGGCCGACGATTCCGCCGCCATCCGGGCGAGCGCCGGGTTGAAGGTCGCGGTCTCGGCGAGCGGCATCGGGAAAATGGTGCGGAAACCGTGCAGCACGTCGAGGCCGAAGATCAGCGGGATGCCGAGCCGCGATTGCCGCGCCAGCCGCTGCGCGGCGGCGACGTCCTGGGCGTTGTTGAAATTGATGCCGGCGCCGACGCGGCCCTCGCGCACCATCTCGGGCCGGTAGAGCGGACCGTTCGAGACGAGATTGAGCTGGCCGATCTTCTCGGCGAGCGTCATGCGGGCAAGGAGCTCCTCGACCTTGCCGTCGATCTCGCCGGGCGACAGTGCCCGCGCCGGAAGCGCGAACGAAAGCGCCGCCGCGGCCGCAACTAAGATCGTCGCGAGCACCGGCCGGAGCCTCGCGGTCGGAGCGTCAGCGTCGAACATCGTGCCTCGTGGAAGATCGACGACAATGTCGGGGGCAGGGGTTGGTTGCATCGCGACCCCGCCCGAGCCTTCGCCTAGCCTTAATAGATGCGCGCGACTAGATGCAGCCCCGGCCGGCGCGGCGCCGCCCAGAGTCGCGAAGGGGCCGCATGAACCTCTCGAAGCCCGATCCGGACTTGCAGGCGAGCGCGAGCCATGGGCCGCGGCGGCAGCGCCGGCGCTTCGCCTGGATCGGCACCGCGGCAAGCCTCGCGATCTTCGCTGCATCGATCTACGTGCTCTGGCACATGGCCGCCGAGATGAACGCCGCCGAGGTCAAGGCCGCCTTCACGGCCGCGACCGCGCGGCAGCTCGGGACCGCGGCCGGCCTGACCGCGGTGAGCTACCTTCTCCTGACCTGCTACGACGCGCTCGCCTTGAGCCAGCTCGGGCTTCGCGTCCCGTACCGCACGACGGCGCTTGCCTCGTTCACGAGCTACGCGGTGAGCTTCACGCTCGGCTTCCCGCTGCTCACCGCCGCGACGGTGCGCTACTGGGTCTATGCCCCGAGAGGCGTCCGGCCGGGGCGCGTCGCGAGCCTGACCGTCATCGCCGGGCTGACCTTCTGGCTCGGCATGGGCGCGGTGCTCGCCTGGAGCTGCATCCGCGAGGCGGGCCCGCTCGCGGTCCTGGTCTACACCAACATCAAGATCAACCAGTCGATCGGCGTCGCCGCCGCCGCGACCGTCGCAGGCTATCTTACCTGGGTGTCGCTCAAGCGCCGGGTGGTCACGATCCAGGGCTGGCGGCTCGAGCTGCCGGGGCTTCGCCGGTCACTGGCGCAGATCCTGATCGGCGCCGCCGATTCCTGCGCCGCGGCCGGCGTGCTCTATGTGCTGCTGCCGCCGGGACACGGCATCGGCTACGAGACCTTCCTCGCCGTGTACGTGTTCGCCGTGATGCTCGGCATCGCGAGCCACGCCCCCGGCGGGCTCGGCGTCTTCGAGGCGACGATCCTTATCGCGCTGTCGAGCGTGCCTCGCGAGGCGGTGCTCGGCGCGCTGCTGCTGTTCCGGCTCTGCTACTATATCGCGCCGTTCCTTCTCGCGCTCGCGCTGCTTGGCGCCTACGAGGTCGCGAAGCGGTTGCGCTCCGCCGACGCGGTGCTCCACTCCGAAGACGGGCCGTGAGCGACTACCGGAACGCGACCCTGCGCTCGCGCTCGCGGCGGCGCTCGGCGGCGGGCTGGTAGGCGATGCGCGAATGGTGCGGGCAATAGGGCAGGCCGGTGATCGCCTTGCCGCCGCAGAAGCGGAACTCCGGCGTCGTCGGGTCGCCCATCGGCCAGCGGCACATCGAGTCGCGCAGCTCCATGATCGTGACCCGCTCGGAGAACGGGATCACGACGTCCTCGTCGTACGCGACGAGCGGTTCGGCCTGCGGCTGCGGCTCGGGGCGCAGATGGGCGGCGAGCGCGGCGCCGCCATGCGCCGGCGGACGGTGGCTCATCGGGTGGCTCGGCGGGCGCGCCGGCTTGCGCGGGCGCGGCTGCGCTGGCGCGGTCGAGGTCTTCGCCCTTCCTGAGAGCCCGAGGCGATGCACCTTGCCGATGACGGCGTTGCGCGTCACCCCGCCCATCTGGGCGGCGATCTGGCTCGCGCTGAGGCCGTCGCTCCAGAGCTTCTTCAGAAGCTCGACGCGCTCGTCCGTCCAAGGCAGGCCCGCATCCGCCATCGCTTCCTCCTGGGGCCGCCTCTGCCGGAATCGGAATCCTTCCGGGACCGCGGACAAGCATGAGGTCCGCGCCGCGTCTGGGCTCGCTACTCGGATGAAGGCCGCCGCACGACATGTCGTGTTTCGACTGCGGCGAACCTACAAGGTGCGCTGACTCGGGCGCAAGAGTCGGCGCCCTTGGCGGCGCGCGCTTTTCCCCAGGAGATGTCCGCCGTCCACCGCTCCCTGAGGTGATTTGACTCACCCCCCGAGAAGGCGGCCGCCGTGAGCCGATCACAGCCGAAGCTTAGAATTTTCCGCTTTTTGTCGAGGCTTGTTGCAGGGTTCGCCGCCTAGGGTGGGACAAGGGCTGAGGGCGGGCGCATGTGGCTGGCGGCCAATTTCTTGACATTGGAGGGCCGGTTGGGCCGGGCGGGGTTCGCGCTCGGGGTGCTGCTCCTCATCGTCGCCGGCGTTCTGGCGGGCATCGTCATCCACTTCGTGCAACTCGCGGCCGAGGCGAAGACGCCCACTCCCCTCTTCTACGACGGGCCGGTCTCGCCGGCCGAGCTCCTGTCGCAGAGCCAGCGCACGGTCCGCGCCGTCCTCGTCAGCCTGCTCCTCGCGTGGCCGACCGTCTCGCTCACCGCGCGGCGGCTGCGCGACATGGGGCTGCCGGCCTGGCTCGCAGTCCTCTCCGTCGTGCCTCTGCCCTACGTGCCGCTCGGCCCGTGCGTCCTCTGCGCGGTTATTCCGGGCCACGAGGAGCGCGCTGGATGGGCTTGAGGCACCCCTCGGGCGCGTCCCCTCACGGTTCCGCATGGATCGGATCAGCACCCTTGATTTGACTCGCGCGCGCGCATTCATAGAATCTGCGACGGTGCCGCCCGACGAGGCGGCGCTTTTGTTTTCCGGTCCGGCTCGCCGGCCGGGCTCTCGAGGAGACAGGACCGTGAACTCGCCGCTGCTGCCGACCTATGCGCGCGCCGATGTCGCTTTCGAGCGGGGCGAGGGCCCCTGGCTCATGACGCGCGACGGCGAGCGATATCTCGACTTCGGCGGCGGCATCGCGGTGAACGTGCTCGGCCACGCCCATCCGCACCTCGTCGCGGCGCTGACGGAGCAGGCCGGAAAGCTGTGGCACACCTCGAACCTGTTCCGCATCCCGGAGGGGGAGCGCCTGGCGCAGCGCCTCGTCGACAACACTTTCGCCGATCTCGTCTTCTTCACGAACTCCGGCGCCGAGGCGCTCGAGGCGTCGATCAAGATGGCGCGGAAGTACCACTCCGCCAACGGCGAGCCCGAGCGCTTCCGGATCCTGACCTTCGAGGGCGCCTTCCACGGCCGCACGCTCGCGACGATCGCGGCCGGCGGGCAGAAAAAGTACCTCGAAGGCTTCGGTCCGAAGGTCGAGGGCTTCGACCAGGTCCCGTTCGGCGATCACGAGGCGCTGCGCCGGGCGATCACGCCCGAGACCGGCGCCATCCTGATCGAGCCGGTGCAGGGCGAGGGCGGCATCCGCAATGTCCCGACGCAATGCCTGCGCGGCCTGCGCGAGCTCTGCGACGAACATGGCATGCTCCTCGTCTTCGACGAGGTGCAGACCGGCGTCGGGCGCACCGGCCGGCTGTTCGCGCATGAGTGGAGCGGCATCGAGCCCGACATCATGGCGATCGCCAAGGGCATCGGCGGCGGTTTCCCGATGGGGGCGTGCCTCGCGACCGCCGAGGCGGCCAAGGGCATGACCACCGGCGTCCACGGCACGACCTTCGGCGGCAACCCGCTCGCCATGGCGGTCGGCAACGCCGTCCTCGACGTCGTGCTCGAGCCGGGCTTCCTCGATCACGTCAGAGAGATGAGCCTGCTTTTGAAGCAGCGCCTCGCGGCGCTCATGGACCGCCATCCGGCGGTCATCGCCGAGCTCCGCGGCCAGGGCCTGATGCTCGGGCTGCGCACCCACGTCGCGAACACCGACTTCGTCGACGCGGCGCGCAGCGAGAAGCTTCTCACCATCACGGCCGGCGACAACGTCGTGCGGCTCTTGCCGCCGCTGATCGTCGGCGAGGCCGAGATCGGCGAGGCGGTCGCCCGGCTCGATCGCACCTGCGAGGCGCTCGAGGAGGAGATGCGGGCGCTCGCCCGGCGCGGAGCCGCCGAATGATCGACGGCAAACGCGATTTCCTCGACCTCAAGGACTTCACCGGCGCCGAGCTTCGCCGCGTGCTCAAGGCGAGCGCCGCCCTCAAGGCCCACCGTCGCAAGGGCGAGATCCGCAAGGACGGGCCGCTCGCCGGCAAAGCCCTGGCGATGGTGTTCGACAAGCCCTCGACCCGCACCCGCGTCTCGTTCGACATGGCGATGCGCGAGCTCGGCGGCGAGACCCTTATGCTCACCGGCCAAGAGATGCAGCTCGGCCGCGGCGAGACCATCGCCGACACGGCGCGGGTGCTGTCGCGCTACGTCGACGCGATCATGATCCGCATCCTCGACCACGCGATGATGCTCGAGCTCGCCGAGCACGCGACGGTGCCGGTGATCAACGGGCTGACCAAGACCTCGCATCCGTGCCAGGTCATGGCCGACGTCCTGACCTTCGAGGAGCATCGCGGGCCGATCCGCGGCCGCACCGTCGCCTGGACGGGCGACGCCAACAACGTCTTCGCCTCCTGGGTCCACGCCGCGGCGCGGCTCGATTTCGGGCTTGCCGTCGCGACGCCGCCCGAGCTCGATCCGCGCCCGGAGCTCCTGAGCTGGGCAAAGCGCGAGGGCGCCAGGATCATGGTCACGCGCGACCCGTTCGAGGCCGTCGAAGGCGCCGCCGCGGTCGTGACCGATTGCTGGGTGTCGATGGGCGACGAGGACGAGGGCCGCCGTCACAACCTGCTCAAGCCCTACCAGGTCAACGCCCGGCTGATGGACGCCGCCGGCAAGGAGGCGATCTTCATGCATTGCCTGCCGGCGCATCGCGGCGAGGAGGTCACCGACGAGGTCATGGACGGCCCGCGCTCGGTCGTGTTCGACGAGGCCGAGAACCGGCTGCACGCCCAGAAGGGCATCCTCGCCTGGTGCTTCGGCGCCGTCGAGGCATGAGGCGCAAGCGATGAAGCTCGGCGCCTTCGAGGCGGCGGACGACGTCGTTCTGCCGTTCGCGGTCGAGGCGCTCGACACGCGCGGACGCGTCGTCCGGCTCGGGGTGTCGATCGACACCATCCTGAGCCGGCACGGCTACCCCGACGCGGTCGCGCGCGCGCTCGGCGAGGCGGCGGCGCTGACCGTGCTTCTCGGTGCGTCGCTCAAGTTCGAGGGCCGCTTCCAGCTCCAGACCAAGTCCGACGGGGCGATCGAGATGATCGTCGTCGATTTCGACGCCCCCGACCGCCTGCGCGCGACGGCGCGCTTCGACGCCGGCAAGATCGCCGCGCTCGGCCCCGGCGCCAGGAAGACCGCCGATCTCCTCGGCCAGGGCATCCTGGCGATGACGATCGACCAGGGCTCGGAGCGCAGCCGCTACCAGGGCGTCGTGGCGCTCGAGGGCCAGGGCTTCGAGGAGGCGGCGCACCAGTATTTCCGCCAGTCGGAGCAGATCCCGACGCGGGTGCGGCTTGCCGTCGCCGAGGAGTTCAGCGCCGGCCGCCGCGCCTGGCGGGCCGGCGGCCTCATGGTTCAGTTCCTGCCGGCCTCGCCCGAGCGCATGCGCCAGGCGGACCTGCCGCCCGGCGACATTCCCGAGGGTCATCCGGCGCGCGAGGCGCCGCCTGCCGCCGGCGAGGACGATGCCTGGGTCGAGGCGAAGGCGCTCGTCGACACGACCGAGGACCACGAGCTCGTCGACCCGGAGCTGGCGAGCGAGCGCCTGCTCTACCGCCTCTTCCACGAGCGCGGCGTTCGCGTGTTCGAGCCGCTGTCGATCCACGAGGAGTGCCGCTGCTCGCGCGAGCGCATCATGTCGATGATGCGCCGATTCAGTCCGCAGGACCGCCGCGACATGGTCGGCGACGACGGCCGCATCGGCATCACCTGCGAGTTCTGCTCGCGCATGTACGACCTCGACCCGGCCGAGGTCGAGGCCGAGGTGGCGCAGCCCGAGGCCTCATCGCCTTAAGCGACGCGGCTTCGCGGTTGCGGGCGTGCCCATCTCAGGCCCGGGAACCGTGCATAGTCGCGGTCCATCGTCACCCACTCGCAGCCCCATTCGACGCAAGCGCGGCGAACCAGGCGTCGGTGACCCGCGAGCCCTGCGTGTTCGTCTCGAGGCAGAGGCGCCGGAAGAGGTCCCAATGACGCTCGCCGGGCTCGACGATCTGGCAGTGAGGCTGGCCGAGAAGCGTGTCGCAGAAGCGGAACGCCTCCTCGCGCGGGCTCGGGTTGGTATAGATACGGCGGTCGGTCGTGATGCGCACGACGGCGCTCAGCACCGGCGGCGCGATGCCGAAGCGGGCATCGCCGGAGACCACGGCCTCCAGCCACGCACGGCAGACCGCGTGATGGTCATTATCGGCGCGGAAGGCGTAGATCAGGACATTGACGTCCGGCAGGATCATTTGAAGCGCTTCATGCGCTTCATGGAATCCAGATCGTCCCGGCCCTGGATCTCGGAGAATCGCGTCAGATCGATGCCCGGCCGCAATCCGCCGGTCGCTTTGCTGATCGGCGGCATGACCCGCTTCGTCTTGCCCGGCTTGCGGTCCTCGGTCGTGACCAGCCGCAAGCCATCCTCGATCAGCGAGGTCAGCGTGCGGCCTTCGGACGCGGCCTTGCGCTTGGCACGGGAGATCAGGTCTTCGGGAAGGCGTATGGTGGTGCGCTCGGTCATATGTCTAGACATACGCACGGCGACTACGCGCGTCAACGCGCTGCCGGGCTTGCCATGGCCGGCGACAACGGCCGCATCTTGCCGAATGCTCAGTTCGCCACCTGCGGCGTGCCGGAGGTTGGCTTGCGCCACACCCCGATCTTCTCGGTCTTGGCGTAGTTCTCCGCCGCGAGAAGCTCCGGCTCGGCGTCGGAGGTGGCGCGACCGCCGCCGTTGTACAGCACCACCTCCGACAGGTCGCGGCCGTCGACGATGCAGCGATAGACGTCGTTTGCGCCCTTCGGCCGGCAGGTGACCGGGCGTCCGCCCAAGTAGCGGGCAAGATCGGCGCTCTGCGCACCGCGCGCCCACTCGACCCCCGCCAAGTGAACGAGCTTTCCCTCGATCCGGAGCGTTGCGGTATCGATGACCTCCGGCACGCCGACGAGCGCGACGGGCTTGCCGGGCGGCGGCCCATCGGGGCTGCCGGCGGCCGCCGCGGTCGACGCCTCGGGCTTCGCTTGCACCGCGGCAGCCGGGGGGCGTGCGCCCGGGTTTCGCGCCCCGTCGGCGACGCGCCTGGTGACGATCCAGGCCCCGAGTAGCCCCACGATCGCGAGCGCGAGCGCGCCGGCGAGGCCGGCGAAGGCATAGAGCGGGCGGGTCGAGGGCGCGCTCGACCGCAGCCGCGCCGTAAGGGCGCGCAACGGACGGGACGAAAGCGTTCGGCGCAAGCCGCGCACCTGCGCCGCCAGGCGAGACCCGGCGGGACGGGCGCGTGCCGCAACGGCGTCGAGCATGCCGGCGCAGCGCTGCCGCAGGCGACGGAAGCGCCCGCCCGGTTCGCCGGCGGCGTCGCGACGTTCCTTCGAGGCGAGGATCAGCCAATCGCGCGGCGCGCGGCGCGCGCTCGCGTCGGGCATGCCGCTCTCGGCTGCGGCATCTGCGGCGTCATGAGGCTCCGGCCGGAAGAGCGTCGGGTGCTTGGTGCGCAGCTCCGCGATCAGCTCGGCGATCGTAAGCCCGCGGCTCTCGCCGCCGTCGTCATGGGTCCGGGCCCTGCCGTTCTCGTCGACGACCTCGTATCTCGCCGCGCCGTCGTCCTCGACGACGCGCACCGACGCTGCCGCAAGGATCTCGAGCGGCTGCAGCGCGCCCTCGATCGGCCGATGACCCGTGATCTCACGGCGGATGACCTCCTGAACCTGCTCATGCGGGCTCTTGCCGTCGTTCGGGTCGAGATCGGTTCCACCGGGCATGCGCGCTAGTCGTCCGCATCCGTGTCGTCGTCGCCGGCTGCGTCGCGCCCTTCGCCGCGGCGCAGGATCCGGCTCGTCTCGGCAATGATGACCGGCTGCTGGCCGGCAACGCTGACCACGAGCTCGAGGGTGCCCGTCCCCTCCGAGCGCCGGTGCCGGGCCGGATTTGCGGCGATGAAATCGAACACGGTCTTGACGACGCACGTCCCGGTGCCCGGGTCGCAGGCGGTCCGCAGGGTGTCGGGGCGCGGCGTGTATTGCCGCGCCGGCCACCGGCGCACGAAGCGCTTCTTCTCCTCAAACAGCGCCCGGGCGCTCAACAGCCGGCCGTGGAACTCGACCCGAGGCGCGTAGAAATCGGGCGTCGCGTCGAGGGTCACGGCATTCGGAGCGGACCAGTAGTCGAGATAGGCGCCGGCCAGGGCTTCGGCCGCGGTCGCGGCCTCCTTGCGGGCCGGCGCTGCCGGCGCCGGGTCATTCGCCGGCGCCGCGCCCGGCGGACCGGGCGGATCCGCCGGCGAGACCGTGCTGCTGCTCGGAGGCGGGGGTGGTTCTCGCACCTGAGCCGAAGGCGCCGGCGCCGGGCCCGGCGCCCCAGCGCCCGGCGGCGCCCCGGCGCGTTGCGGCGAAGGCTCGGGCGCGCGCGCCGGGGGCCGGGGTGACGGCCGCGCCGCGTCGGCAGGCGCGGTCGCTTGCGCGGGTTGCGAGGCCGACGGCGCCGGCTCGGCCGGACGC
>JAJKJG010000199.1 GCA_021154065.1 Methylobacterium sp. | reverse complement strand
CGTAGCCCTGCACAGGTAGCCAGCGCAGCGTGATCGCGAAGAGATAGATCAGCATGTAGCCGACGACGAACACCGGCACCGAAAAGCCGAGCACCGACACGACCATGAGCGAGCGGTCGATCCAGCTTCCCTGCCGCCATGCGGCGAGCACGCCGAAGCTGACCGCAAGCGTCACGGCGACGACGAGGGTCGTCAGCGCGAGCGACAGCGTCGGCTCGATGCGCTGGCCAACGAGCTTCATCACCGGCTCGTTCGAGAAGATCGAGATGCCGAGGTCGCCCTGCACCACGGCGGCGGACCAGCGCAGGAACTGCACCGGCAGCGGATCGTCGAGGCCGAGGCGCTGGCGGATGCCGGCGATCTGCTCGGGGCTCGCGTTGTCGCCGGCGATGATCGCCGCCGGATCGCCGGGCGAGAGATGCAGCAGCATGAACACGAACACGCCGACGATCGCCATGACGACGACGGTCGAGACAAGCCGCCGGGCGATGTAGCCGAGCATCAGCGTCGGCCCTCCCCTGAAAGGGGAGGGTGGGCCGAGCGCAGCGAGGACCGGGTGGGGGAGAGTTCGAGGCGAGACTGTCCCCCACCCCCACCACCTCCCCTTGCAGGGGAGGGGCGCTGACGCAGGCGCCTCACCCCGCCTTCTCCATGTTCCAGAAGGGCACGATCTCCGGCACGCCGATGACGCCGGTGACGGTCTTGCGCCAGGCGGAGCCGCGGAAGAACTGGCCGAGATAGAGGTGGTGGACGTAGTCCCAGGCGTTCGCCTGCAGCTCGCGGGCGATGCGCTTCCGGTCGTCGAGCGTCTCGGCGGCCGCCCATTCGTCGCGCAGCTTCTCCTGGCGGTCGTTCGTCGGCCAGCCGAACCAGGCCTTGTCGCCGTTCGCGGCGTGCCCTGAGAAGTTGATCGGGTTCGAGAACGCCTCGCCGGTCGCCGTCGTCGAGAAGATGTTCCAGCCGCCCTCGGCCGGCGGCTTCTTGACGGCGCGGCGGGTCAGCACCGCGCCCCAGTCGCTCGCGGCGAGGTCGACGGTGACGCCGGCCTCGCGCAGCCATTGCGCCATGAACAGGCCGGCCGGATTGGCGAAGTAGTGATCGGTCGCCTGCAGGATCACCACCGGCCGGCCGTCGTAGCCGGATTTCTTGAAGAGCTCCTTCGCTTTCGCAAGGTTCGGCCCGGCTTTGAACCACTCCGTGTTGGCCTCGTTCTCCATCGGCGTGCCGCAGGCGAAATAGGCGCCGCATTTCTGCCAGTACTTCGACTCGCCGAAGATCGCCCGCATGACGTCGGCCTGGTTAATGAGGTGCTGCATGCCGCGCCTTGCCTCGACGTTGTCGAACGGCGGATGCAGGAAGTTCATGCGCATGAAGCCGATATGGCCGGTTTTGTTCAGCACCCGGACGGTGAGGTTCGGGTCCTTCTCGAGCTCGGGCACGAGGTCCTGCGGCGGCACCTCGAAGAAGTCGATCTCGCCGTTCTGCAGCGCCGCGAGCGAGGTCTGCTCGTCGCCGATGTTCTCGAAGATGGCGCGGTCGATCTTCACCACCTTGCCGCCGGCAAGCCCCGAGGCGGGCTCGGCGCGCGGCACGTAGCTTGGGTTCTTGTCGTAGACGTAGCGGTTGCCGGGCCGGGTCTCGTCCTTGTTGTAGAGGAAGGGGCCGGAGCCGACGGTCTCGCGGATTTGCTGGTTCGGATCGCTCTCGGCCTCCTTTTTGCGCATCATCCAGCAGTTCGAGGTCGAGAGCTTGGCGAGCGCCCCGATCAGGAGCCCGTAGGGCTCGGACAGCACGATCTTGAACGTCCTGTCGTCGGCAGTCGGCGTGTCCTTGACGCGGCGGAAGAGGTGCTGGCCGGCGCCGTCGCGGGCCGCCCAGCGCCTGAGCGAGGCGATGCAATCCGCCGCCGTCACCGCCGAGCCGTCCGAGAACTTGAGCCCGTCGCGGAGCTCGAAGGTGTAGCTGAGCTTGTCGTCCGAGACGCCCCATTTGCCGACCATCTGCGGCTGCGGGTTGAAATCCGCGTCCATGGCGAAGAGCGTGTCGTAGATCATGGCGCCGTGGTAGGCGGTGATGTTCGCGGTCGTCCAAATCGGGTCGAGGACGCGAAGATCGGCATGCATCACGGCGCGGATCGTGCGCGCCCGCGCCGGCGGGGTCTGCGCCCGCAGGATGGCGGGCCCCGCCGCGAGGCCGATGGCGGCGCCGCCGCCGGCGAGTACCCGACGCCGTGTCGCTGTCATGACCGCATCCTCCTCCGGTATTGCTCTTGGCGCGATTAGGCCACGGCTGCGGGCCTGAGCACAAGCCGGGAGTGGCGGCTGGACAGGCGGCGCGGCGCGGGCGAGACCGGGCGCGGGGAGAAGCCTTTGCTGCGACGCCGGTCCTTCGTTTCCAAGACTCTCGTTGCGGCAGCGCTTGGCCTTGCAGCCTGGGCGCTCTCCGGCTGCATCTACCTGCCGAGCCACACCGAAGGGCTTCCCTCCGGCGGCGCCTACGTCGCGCTGCCGCTCAGCGGCTGGATCGCCGAGCGCGGCGTCAAGGCCGAGGGCATCGCCGGCTGCTTTGCGGCGGAGTGCGCGCCGCGCGTCGCCGTCGGCATCTTCCACGCCACCGGCGAGGAGGCGCGCACGCTCGAGGCCGTGCTGCGCGAGCCCGAGCGGCTGGTGCGCTTCCTCGCCGCTCGCGATGCCGCCGACACGGCGCCGCAGCGCAAGGGCATCCGCACCGTCGCGACGGTGGAGAAGCTCCGCGAGGGCAGTGCCGCCGGCTTTTTCGCGACGCTCGCCCGCGAGGACGGGACGCGTGCCGCGCATGCGGTCGTGCTCGGCGCCGAGGGCCGCGACGGGCTGCGCATCGCGATCGTCATCGGCGAGAGCCGAGAGGGCGTGCGCATGACGGCGCGGGAGGTTGCCGCGAAGCTGAAGTGACCAGCGCCGAGCCAGGGTGGGCCGAGCCAGGGTGGAACTCGCGAGCGCCGCATGCTACCCGGCCCCGAGCACTCCCCCTGCGAGATATGGCATGAAAGCGCGCGTCACCGTCACCCTCAAATCCGGCGTCCTCGACCCGCAGGGGAAGGCGATCGAGGGAGCCTTGCGGTCGCTCGGCGTCGAGGGCGTTGCGAGCGTGCGCCAGGGCAAGGTCTTCGACGTCGAGCTCGACACCGCCGACAAGGGCAAGGCCGAGAGTGCATTGAAGAACGCCTGCGAGCGGCTCCTCGCCAACACGGTGATCGAGAACTATCGCGTCGAGCTGTCCTGAGGGGCGGCCCGGAGACTCGCCATGAAAGCCGTCCTCGCGCTCCTCGCCGCGCTCTTCGTGGCGGATGCCGCCGCCGGGCAGGAGACCAAGGTTGTCCTCGCCATCGAGGGCTGGCGCTCGGAGGCCCGCGATGGCATCACCTATTTCCGCTGCGCGAGCCGCATCTGCGCCGCCGGGTCGGTCGTAAGCTACAAGCGGCAGCCGCACCGGCCGACCCTGACGCTCGCCGACTTCGAGGCCCACCATCGCGGCCTTAACGAGCAGAACAAGGGCCGGAGCAACATCCGCGACGTGCGCCTCGTCGACGTGCGCGAGCGCACCGTCGAGGGCGTGCGCGTCATGCAGGTCGGCCGCGAGGTCGACTGGGCCAGCGGCAACACCACCTTCTCGATCGAGGCGCGCCTGATCGGGCCGCAGAACAGCTACTCGCTCGTCAGCGATTCGCCGGGGAGGGAGTGGACGCACAACAACTTCGAAGGCTTCCTGCCCCGCCTCCTCGACATCACCCTGCTGAGGGCGCCATGAAAGCCGCCGTCGTCGTCTTCCCCGGCTCGAACCGCGACGGCGACGTCGCGCGGGCGCTGCGCCAGGCCGGCGCCAGGGTCGCGACGGTCTGGCACGCCGAGAGCAAGCTGCCGCGCGGCACCGACCTCGTCGTGCTGCCGGGCGGCTTCGCCTACGGCGACTACCTGCGCTGCGGCGCCATCGCCGGGCGGGCCCATGTCATGGACGCGGTGCGGGCCCACGCCGGAAAGGGCGGGCTCGTGCTCGGCATCTGCAACGGCTTCCAGATCCTGTGCGAATCCGGCCTCCTGCCGGGCGTGCTGATGCGCAACGCCAATCTGCGCTTCATATGCCACTGGCAGCACCTCAAGGTCGAGCGCGCCGACACCGCCTTCACCAGCCGCTACGCGCCTGGCCAGGCGATCCAGGTCTGCGTCGCGCATGGCGAGGGCAACTATTTCGCCGACCCCGAGACGACGCGGCGCCTCGAGGGCGAGGGCCGCGTCGCCTTCCGCTACTGCGATGCGCGAGGCGAGGTCACGGCGGACGCGAACCGCAACGGCTCGCTGAATGCGATCGCCGGCATCTATTCCGAGCGTCTCAACGTGCTCGGCCTGATGCCGCACCCGGAGAACCTCGTCGATCCGCTCGTCGGTGGCACCGACGGGCGCGGCATGTTCGAGAGCCTCGCCGCCGCGCCGGCCCCGAAACCGGCGCGCAAGAAGGCCGCCTGAGCATGCCGGAGATCGATCCCGGCCGCCTCCTCGGCGACCTGCGCGCGCTCGCGAAGTTCGGCGCCTACAAGACCGGCGTGCATCGCCCGACCTTCTCGCGCGAGGACGTCGAGGCGCGGCACTGGTTCGCCGACCGCCTCGCCGAGGCCGGGCTCGACGCCACGATCGACGGCATCGGCAGCGTCTTCGGCTTCAGCCGCGCGCCGGGGCGTAAGATGCTCACCGGCTCGCATCTCGAGAGCCAGAACCATGCTGGCTGGCTCGACGGCCCGCTCGGCGTCGTCTACGGCCTCGAGACCGCCCGCGCGCTGGCCGAGGACCCGGCGACCGCCGATCTCGGGGTCGATGTCGCCGCCTGGTGCGACGAGGAGGGGCATTTCGGCTCCTTCCTCGGCTCGCGCTCGTTCATGGGCCTGCTCTCCGAGGACGAGATCGACAAGGCGCGTAACCGCTACGACGGCACCCCCTTGCGCGAGGCGCTCGACAAGGCCGCGCTTTCCGGCAGGCCGCGCCTGCAGTTCGAGGCAGGGCGACACACCGGCTATGTCGAGGCCCATATCGAGCAGGGCGACACGCTCGAGGGCGGCGACCTCAAGATCGGCATCGTCACGGCGATCGTCGCGATCTGGCAGTACCGCCTCACGGCGACAGGCGAGCAGAACCACGCCGGCACGACCGGCATGGCGCGCCGCCGCGACGCCGGCCTCGCGATCGTGCGCCTCTTGGGCGAGATCGACCGGCGCTTCCCCGGGCTTGCCGGACCGCGCACGGTCTGGACCTGCGGCCGTATCACGCTCGAGCCCGGCGCGCCGAGCATCATCCCGGGCCGGGCCGAGGCGCTGCTCCAGATCCGCGACGCGGACGCGGCCGTGCTCGAGCGCCTCCAGGCCGAGCTGCAACGCCTCGTCGAGGAGGCGAACCGCGACGGGCGCTGCCCGATCGGGATCGAGGTCATGAGCCAGTCGACGCCGGCGCTCATGGACGAGAGCCTCCAGGCGGCGATCGCGGCGGCGGCCGAGGCGCGCTGCCCGGGCAAGGCGCTGCGCATGCCGAGCGGCGCCGGCCACGACGCCCAGTACCTCGCCCGCGTCATGCCGGGCGCGATGCTGTTCGTGCCCTCGATCGGCGGCATCAGCCATCACTGGACCGAGAACACCGCCGACGCGGACATCGTGCTCGGCGCGCAGGTGTTCTGCGACGCCGTCGTGCGGATGCTGCGCCGCTGACGCCCGTCAGGCCCGCGCCAGATCTCCCAGCAGGCTCGCCGCGACGGTGAGCTTCGACAGCGTCAGCCCCGAGGTCGCGATGGTCTCGACGGCGGTACGGATGCGCTCCGCCTCGGCGCCGCGCGCGGCGCTCCAGGCCTCGACGCCGGCCGGGCCGGCGCCGCCCTGCGCCACCGCCTCGGCGGTGAGGCGGCGGTGCGCGGCGGCGATTCCGTCGATGGCGCGGTCGAGCGCCAGGCGGTCGAAATAATCCTTCACGATCACCTCGCGCGCGGCGCCGATGAGGCTGCCGAGCCGGAACATCGCCTCGACGGCGAAATGCGTCGCCGCGACCTCGGCGACCGGCCGCCCGGTCTTCTCGGCGACGAAGACGATGTCGGGCGCGGCGACGAGGTCGGGCAGCGCCGCGAGACGGCGGGCAAGCTCCTGCGGCACGCCCTGCGCTGCAAGCGCCTCGGCGCGCGCCCCCCAGGCCTGCTGGGCGGCGAGCGAGAGCGTCTCGGCGAGGCTCTTCTCGACCTCGGCGATGCCGGTCCGATAGGTGCCGACCACCGCCTCGAGCGCGCCGACGAGGTCGACGTTGCGGATGAACCAGACGAGCCGGCTCATCAGCAGATCCTGCAGCTCGCCGTAGAGCCGCAGCTGCGCGGCGCCCGGAACCGTGCCGTCGAGCGCGTCGATCGCCATGTTGAGATCGGTCAGCCCGAACGAGTCGCGCGTCGCCGCATAGGCGGCGGCGATCGTCGGCGCGTCGGCGCCGGTCTGGTCGACGAGGCGGGTGATGATCGTCGGGCCGCCGCGGTTGACGATCGCGTTCGAGAGCTGCGTCGCGATGATCTCGCGGCGCAGGCGGTGGCTGGCGATGGCGTCCGGGAAGCGCTGGCGCAGCTCCATCGGGAAATAGCGCTCGAGCTCGCGCCCGAGATAGGGATCGTCGGGGACGCCGGAATCGAGCAGCGCGTCGTAGAGCGCGAGCTTCGCATAGGCGAGGAGCACGGCGATTTCGGGCCGCGTCAGGGCCTCGTTGCGGGCCATGCGCTCGGTTAGCGCCATGTCGTCCGGCAGGTACTCGACCGAGCGGTCGAGCCGGCCCTGGCGCTCGAGCGTCTGCATCAGCCGCTGGGCGAAGCCGAGGTCGCCGGCGCCGCGCCGCTCGGACAGCGAGATCGCGAGCGTCTGCAGGTAGTTGTTGCGCAGGACGAGGCG
>JAJKJG010000198.1 GCA_021154065.1 Methylobacterium sp. | reverse complement strand
GGCGGCGCTCACCAAGCTCAACGCGACGAAAGCGCCGGCCCTGTTCATCCTCGACGAGGGCGGCCGGATGGTCGGGCTCCTCACGCCCGAAAACGTCGGCGAAATGATGCTGGTGCGCAGCGTCCGCCCGGACTGGCGCTTCCGGCGGCCAAGGGCGGCTGCGCCCGGCACTCTTGCATGAGGCGGGCCATGCGCTCACTTTGAGCCTCATGCGTCGCCCCGGTCTGATCACGCTTGCGGTCGGTTTAGCCGTGCTCGGGCTCGGCCTGCTCGCCTATCAGGTGATGAGCGGGCCGACGACGCTGCGCGTCGCGGTCGGGCCGATGGGCAGCGAGGACACGCGCCTCATGGCGGCGGCGGCGCAATACCTCAACCGCGAACGCGCCTCGGTCCGCTTCCGGCTCGTGCTGACCGAGGGGCTCGCCGGGAGCGCGGAAGCGCTCGACGAGGACAAGGCCGACCTCGCGGTCGTGCGCACCGACGTAGCGATGCCCCTGAAGGGACAAACCGCCGCCATCCTGCACCGCGACGCGGCGGTGCTGATCGCGCCCGAGCGGGCCCGGATCGCGAAAATCGCCGATCTGCGCGGCCGCACGGTCGGGATCGTGCGCAAGCTGCCGGCCAACGCCCGCCTGCTCGAGACCGTGCTCGCCCACTACGACATCCCGCGCGACAGCGTCGCCACGGTGATGTTGCCGTCTCCGGCGGAGGTGGAGGAGGCGCTGCGCGCCGGCCGCATCGATGCCGTCCTCGCCATCGGCACCCTCTCCGGGCGTTCGGTGGCCGAGACCGTCGCGGCCGTGGTTCAGGCCGGCGGGGGGCCGCCGGTCTTCATCCCGATCACCGAGGCCGAGGCCATCGCCCAGCGCTCGCCGCTGTTCGAATCGTTCGAGATCGTGCGCGGCGCGTTCGGCGGCACGCCGCCCCGCCCGGCCGAGAGCGTGGCGACGCTCGGCGTCGGCCATCGCCTCGTGGCGCAAGCGAAGCTCGACGACAACGCCGTGTCCGAGGTCACGCGCCTCCTCTTCGCCATGCGGCCGACCCTGTCCGGCGAGGTGCCGCTCGCCAACCGCATCGAGGGGCCGAACACCTCGAAAAGCTCGTCGCTGCCGGTCCATCCCGGCGCGGCCGCCTACTACGACGGCGAGGTCCAGACCTTCCTGGAGCGCTACAGCGACTGGATCTACCTCGTCGCGATGGTCGGCGGCATCCTGGGCTCGGCGTTCGCGGGTCTGCTGGGCCAGGCTTCGGCCCGCAAGCGCAGCCGCACCATGATGCTGCTCGACGAGTTGATGGGCATCGTGCGCCATGCGCGCGCCGCGGCGGAAGTGGCCGAGCTTGACGCGCTGGAAGTGGAGGCCGACCAGGTTCTCGCCTCGGCGCTCGCGCGGGCGGGCGACGGGGAGGTCGGCGAGACTCTCATGGTGGCGTTCTTTCTCGGGCTCGATCAGGCGCGGCGGGCGATCCACGAGCGGCGCCATCATCTCGCGGAAGCGGAAGCGGAAGCGCCGCTGCTGCAGGCAGCGGAGTAATCCGCCCTATTCTTGCCCCGAGCGGCGCATTATATGCAGCGCACAAGGAATCCGCTGCCCGGCCGTGCACGGCCGGGCAGCTTTGCTTTCGAAGAGCCATCATGAATCTGCGCAATATCGCGATCATCGCGCACGTCGACCACGGCAAGACTACCCTCGTCGACAAGCTCCTCTCCCAATCGGGCTCGTTCCGGGAGAACCAGCGCGTCGCCGAGCGCGTGATGGACTCCAACGACCTCGAGCGCGAGCGCGGCATCACGATCCTGGCCAAGATGACATCGGTCGTCTGGAAGGATGCCCGCATCAACATCGTGGACACGCCGGGCCACGCCGATTTCGGCGGCGAGGTCGAGCGCATCCTCAACATGGTGGACGGCGCCATCGTGCTCGTGGATGCGGCCGAAGGGCCGATGCCGCAAACCAAGTTCGTGGTCGGCAAGGCGCTTCAGATCGGGCTGAGGCCCATCGTGCTCGTCAACAAGGTGGACAAGTCGGACGCGCGCCCGGCGCACGTCGTCAACGAGGTGTTCGACCTCTTCGCGGCGCTCGATGCCACCGACGACCAGCTCGATTTCCCGATCCTGTACGGCTCCGCCAAGGAGGGCTGGATCGCGGACGCGCCCGAAGGCCCGAAGGACCTCGGCATGGCGCCGCTGTTCGACCTCGTCCTGAAGCATGTCGCCGCCCCGCACGTCGAGGAGGGGCCGTTCCGGATGCTCGGCACGATCTTGGAAGCGAACCCCTACCTCGGCCGCGTCGTCACGGGCCTGATTACCGCCGGAAGTCTGAAGCCCAACCAGACCATCAAGGTGCTGGCGCGCGACGGGCGTCTCGTCGAGCAGGGGCGCGTCTCGAAGATCCTGGCGTTTCGCGGCATCGAGCGCCAGCCCGTCGAACTGGGCGAGGCTGGCGACATCGTCGCTATCGCCGGGCTTGTGAAAGGGACGGTGGCCGACACGTTCTGCGCGCTTGAGGTCGAGACGCCGTTGCCGGCGCAGCCCATCGACCCCCCGACGGTGGCCATGACCTTTATGGTCAACGACAGCCCGCTCGCCGGCACCGAGGGCGACAAGGTGACAAGCCGCGTCATCCGCGACCGTCTGCTGAAGGAAGCGGAGGGCAACGTTGCGCTGCGCATCAAGGAAAGCGTCGACAAGGACTCGTTCGAGGTCGCCGGGCGCGGCGAACTGCAGCTCGCCATCCTGATCGAGACCATGCGCCGCGAGGGGTTTGAGCTCGCGGTGTCGCGCCCGCAGGTGGTGCTGACGCGCGACGAGGACACTGGACGGTTCCTGGAGCCCGTAGAGGAAGTCGTCATCGACGTCGATGAGGAGTTCTCGGGCGTCGTGGTGCAGAAAATGTCGGAACGCCGGGCCGACATGGTCGAGATGCGCCCGTCCGGCGGCAACCGCCTCCGGCTCGTGTTCCACGCGCCGACCCGCGGGCTCATCGGCTACCAGGGCGAGCTTCTGACGGACACCCGCGGCACGGCGGTCCTGAACCGGCTGTTCCACGCCTACCAGCCCTACAAGGGCGAAATCGCGGGCCGGCGCAACGGCGTGCTGATCTCGACCGATGCCGGCGAGGCGGTCGCTTACGCGCTCTGGAACCTGGAGGACCGCGGGCCGATGATGATCGAGCCCGGCTGGAAGGTTTACCAGGGCATGATCGTCGGCGAGCACACGCGGGACAACGATCTTGAGGTCAACGTACTGAAAGGCAAGAAACTCACCAACATCCGCACGACCTCGAAGGACGAGGCGGTGCGCCTCACGCCGCCGATCCGCATGACCTTGGAAAAGGCGCTCGCCTACATCGGCGACGACGAGTTGGTCGAGGTGACGCCCAAGGCGATCCGCCTGCGCAAGACCATTCTTGATCCGAACGAGCGCAAGAAGGCGGAGAAGAGCCGCGAGGCGCTGAGCGCCTGAATCCGTCAGGGGGCCTGGCTCGCCGTCTGATCATGCGGCTAACGAAAACCTGAGAACTGTTCCGTTCAGACGAGGCTGAAGTTTCAAGCGGTCGGACGGCTCTTAGGCCTTTCGCTCGCGACGATTTCGACCGGGGCGTTTGCGGCGCGAACATCGGGCAGGCGGGACATCCGGCCGACGACGCACATCACTTCAAGGCTGAGAGCGAGTGTGAGAAGGGTGGCGGTCCGGCGGGACATGGCGATCTCCTGATGGAGACCACCATGCGACCGTCACGCGGAGTCCACCGTGCGCCGCCGCACATCGAACGACGCTTTTCGGACTCAAAAGGAGGAGGGGCCTATCCTTCCGCTTGATCGCTCTGGCCCTGTTTCGCGCCTTGGCCTGTCGGATTGGTCGCGTCCTCGCCGGAGGGATCGTCGTCCGTGCGCCCCTGCGGGGTCAGGCGGGGCCGATCGATCGATAGATCGAGGTTGGAACCGGGGCGTTCGCCGGGCCTGGACGGCTGCTTGGCAGCGCCGCCGGTGCTTGAAGTCGTCATGGGGTGGCGTCACGGTCCTGGAGTTCGGGCAGGCTCTCGTTCGTCGGGCAGGGCGGCTGCGGCCGGCCCTCCCGTTGCAGTCAGCCGGCCGATCCGCTGCCCTTGTGCTCGCCGGAGCTCGAGCCGCTGGGATCGGTCAGGCCGCTCGCCTGCCCGCCTGCGGTCGTGCCTTGGGCGGGGCTGCCCTTAGGTCCGCTCTCGGGCATGACGTTCGAGCCCGCCGTGGAGGGGTTCTTGTCGACCGCGCCGCCGAGATCGAAGCCTGGCCGGTTTCTTGCGCCCGGTCCTGGGTCGCGGGCGGCGGCTTTCGGGTCGGGGCGTTCGGGTTGCTTGCTGGAATCGTTCATTGGCGCTCTCCTGTGACTGGTTGGTTTAGCCCACGCCTGGATCGACCTCGTCGCCTTGCGACCCGCTCGGCGTGCGGCTCGCGCCTTCGCCTGGCGTCGCGACGTTTCGGCGGTCGGGCTTGGCGGTCGCCGCTTCGTCCGGCCCGCCTCCGCCCGGCGGATCGGGCAAGGATTGGTCTTGCGGGCTGATGCCGAGCGCCGCGGGCGAGGACGATTCCTCGCCCGATCCGCCCTCGGGTCCGGGCCGGTCCTGCGCGCCGGCTCCCGCCGGCGGCGCGTCGTGATTGCCGTAGCCTGCGTTGCCCATCTCCGATCCTTCGCTATGAGGTCTTCTTGTGGCCCGGCGTCACCGCCGGGTTGCTCGCCGTTTCGTTGCTGACCGAGGCTCCGCCGGCCGGCATGCGGTCGGCTTGGCCCTGCGAGGAGCCGCCGACCGCGGTGGGAGCGCGGCCGGGTTCGTCCCCCGATTCCGTCCACTGAGCATTGCGCTCGGCGTCCGTCAGGCCGCCGCCGCCGCGCTCGGTGATGGCCTTCTGCTCGGGCGTTTGATGCCCGCCGCCGACGATGGGACCTTGGCTCTGTCCAACGATGTCGTCTGGTTTTTTCGGCATGGCTTATCCCTTGTCTTCCTGACCGGCAGTCGATGTCGCGCGGTCGATCGCATCCTGGGTCGCGTTGGTTCCCAGTGACGGAAGGCTCGGATCGCTGATTCGTCTCAAGTTTTCGGGGGGCGTTTCGGCTTCGGTGGCGTCGGTCGCGCCCATGGAGCCGGTTGCGCCGAGCTCCGGACGGCCCGAGGCGAGGCGGGCCGTCTCGGCCGGCCCGTTCGGGTTGCGGGCCAGTTCGCGCTGAAGCTCGTCAGGGCGCGCTACGTCCCGCGGATCGTCCTGGCCGAAATCCTGCCCGTTGCGATCCGCATACGGGTTGAAGTCGCGCAAGGAGGGCCGGGCCTGCTTGTCGTCCGCCATGTTCGGTCTCCTGAAGCTGCGTTTCAGGACCAACACGCAGATCGTCAGGAGGTTGCGGCCACGCTTGACCTGATCAATAATCGTCGAGCGGGCCGGAGGGACTGATTGCGGCCACATTCCATAGGCATCGGAACCTTGGCCGTAACTCGTGCCCGAGTCGCGTTTCCTCAATCATCCAAACCTGTTTCCCGCCAAGAATCTCTTCGGCGGACCGGAGGATCGGCCTGTGACGCCACGGGACTCCCATCATCGCTCGATCGCCAAAGCCGTGAGCTGGCGAGCTACGGGTACGCTCGACACGTTTATTTTGTCTTATCTGATTACGGGCAATCTGGTTTTCGC
>JAJKJG010000197.1 GCA_021154065.1 Methylobacterium sp. | reverse complement strand
CCCAAAGGAGTGCTGGTCGAACATCGTGGACTGTGCAATCTCGCCCGAGCGCAGATCGCGGAGTTCGAGGTGGATGAGTCGAGTCGGGTGCTGCAGTTCGCCTCGTTGAGCTTCGATGCCTCCATCTTCGAGATCAGCATGGCGCTGGCGGCGGGAGGGACGCTGATCCTCGGTCCGCCGGACATGCTGCTGCCGGGCCCGGCCCTCCTGGAGCTGCTGCGCCGGGAGGCGGTCTCCATCGTCACCCTGCCGCCGTCGGCGCTCGCGGCGCTCCCGAACGAGCCTCTGCCGGCCCTGTCCACGATCACGGTCGCCGGGGAGGCGTGTCCGGCGGGCCTGCTCGCCGCGTGGGGGAAGGGGCGGCGCTTCTTCAACCTCTACGGCCCCACGGAGGTCTCGATCTGGTCGACCTGCGCCGAGGGTACGGCCGGCAGCTCCAAGCTCCCGATCGGCCGCCCGATTCAAAATACCCGGATCTACATTCTGGACGCCTACCGGCAGCCGGTGCCCATCGGCGTGCCCGGAGAGCTCTACATCGGCGGCATCGGCGTGGCGCGCGGCTACCTGAACCGGCCCGAGCTGACGGCGGAGCGCTTCGTCGCCGACCCGTTCTTCGGCGGTCCGGAGGCGCGCATGTATAAGACCGGCGACCTCGCCCGCTACCGCCCCGACGGCGTGCTCGAATATCTCGGCCGCGTCGACAGCCAGGTGAAGATCCGCGGCCACCGGGTCGAGCTCGGCGAGATCGAGGCGGTGCTTGCCGGCAACGCCCGGGTCCGCGCCTGCGTCGTCCTCGCCCGCGAGGACGCGCCCGGCGACAAGGAGCTTGTCGCCTATGTGGTTCCCGAGGGCGAGGCGCCGGCCGGCGGCCTCGCGCCGGCGCTGCGCGCCTTCCTCAAGGAGCGCCTCCCTGAGTTCATGGTGCCGGCGCATTTCATGGCCGTGGCTGCGTTCCCCCTCACGCGCAACGGCAAGATCGACCGCGATGCCCTGCCGGCGCCGACCGGCGGCGACGCCCCGGCGCCCGCCGACGACGACCTCCCGCGCACCGAGACCGAGCGGACGCTTGCCGCGATCTGGGCGAAGCTCCTCAAGCGCGAGCGCATCGGCGTCGGCGAGGACGTGTTCGATCTCGGCGCGCACTCGCTTCTGGCGATGCGCGCGCTGTCGCAGATCCGCGACGCCTTCGACGTCAATGTCCCGACCCGCAACCTGTTCGAGCACCCGACGGTCGCCGGCCTTGCCGGCGTGATCGACCGGCTGACCTTCCTTGAAGCCTCGAGCGGCGGCGGCGGCGACGGCGCGCGCGAGGAGATCCGTTTGTGAGCGTCGCCGAGTTCCTCTCCGAGCTGCGCCGCCGCGACGTCGAGGTCGCGATCGACGGCGACGAGCTGCGCTGCAGCGCCCGCGCCGGCGCGCTGACGCCGGAGCTGCGCGACCGGCTGAAGGAGCGCAAGACCGACATCCTCGACTTCCTGCGCCAGGCGAAGATGCTCGCGGCGCAGGCGCGGGCGATCGTGCCGCTGCAGTCGCAGGGAACCGGCGTGCCGGTGTTCGCGGTGCCGGGGCATAACGGCGACGTGTTCTGCTACCGCCTGTTCGCGCGCCATCTGCCCGAGGCGCCTTCTTCGGCCTGCAGCCGCCGGGACTGGACGGCCGCGACCGGCCGCTGACCCGGCTCGAGGACCTCGCCGGCTATTTCGCGGCGCAGATCAGGGCCGCCCATCCCGGCGGACCGGTCATCATCGCCGGGTTCTGCGCCGGCGGCGTCGTCGCCTTCGAGCTCGCGCGGCAGCTCGAGAGCGCGGGCACGCCGGTCCGCTTCCTGGCGCTGTTCGGCAGTCCCTATCCGACCTTCTTCCAGCCGCTCCGGCGCACTTGGAACGGGCTCGGCGCCCACGCCCGCAAGTTTGTCGCGCGCTCGTCGGGTGGCTCGCTCGCTTACCTTGCCGAGAGGGTGCGGGAGCGCAAGCTCCGGCGCGACGACCCTCTCCTCGCGCTTCGGGTCGAGGTCGAGCGCGCGACGATCGCTGCGGTGCGCGGCTACACGCCGGGCCATTTCCCCGGGCGCCTGTGCCTGTTCCTGCCGACGAACGCGTGGGCCCGCACCCGCTTCGGAGCGCCGCTCTGGCGGCGCGTCGCGCGAACCTGCGAGGAATATCCGGGCCCCGATGGCTGCGGCGCCGACGACCTCCTCATCGAGCCGCACGCCGGCGCCCTCGCGGCCCTGTTTCGGCAGTGCCGGGGTGAAGGCGAGCTGTCTTAAGGCTCGCCAGGCGACGGTGGCAGGCGTTGGAACGGCGGGCGACCTACGCCACGCGAGACCGGCCGCGCGCCGGAACCCCTCCCCGTCTTCGCGGTTGAGCTTGCAGCCAACCACAGTGGAGGTCTCCCATGAAGGCGCGTTACATCGTGGCCGCCGCGCTGACGGCGGCATTGGCCCTTCCGCTCGCGGCTGAGGCGCAGGGGATCGTGCGCGGGGCGCAGCAGGGCGCGGCGGTCGGCAACCGCGCCGCGGGCCCGGTCGGCGGCGCCGTCGGTGGTGTCGTCGGCGGCGTCACCGGCGGGGTGGTCGGCGGCGTCAGGGGCGTCGTCGGCGTGCCACAGTCGACCGGCTCGACCCGCAGGGCCTACCGCAAGCGCCACCACCGCGCCCACCGCTGAGGCGCGTCGCATCGTCGACGCAGGATGCCTTGAACCACAGCCGCAGGCTGGATTACGCTGTGCCCCTGGACCATTTTCCAGGGGCCAATCATGACCGACAAGATTATTATCGCGAATAGAAAAGCGCTTGAAGACAAATATAAGGCCAGCGGCGTTGATGAGATTCAGAAGGCGCTGAAGAAACTGATCGACGCCGACAAGGTCCGCGGGCTTCAAACCAAGATCATCTTCGTGGATGATGGGGCTGCAATGAAAACCGTCGGCGGAAAACCGCCGCTCAATGCGAAGGATCAAAGGGGCCACAAAGCCGCGGTCGACAAGATTCACGCAGCGTTGTCCCCGGATTACATCGTGCTTCTAGATGGCCCGGACGTCATCCCACACATCGAGCTCGACAATCCGACCGATGACGAGGACCGGGTCGTGCCGAGCGATCTGCCTTGTGCGTCTAACGCCGCGTTCAGCCGCACGGCCAGCGCGTTCCTGAGCGTGACCCGCGCCATCGGGCGCTTGCCCGGGCCGACGGGCCACAAGGATCCGCAGTTCCTGATCGGGCTGATCGAGGGCGCAGCCGCCCACACACCTCGGCCGGCGGCGGACTACAAGCAGTATTTCGCGATGTCGGCCGCGGTTTGGGAGGTCTCGACCAAGATGAGCCTCCAAGCAATGTTCGGCGATGACAAAGCGATCACGACCTCACCCGCGGGTTGCCACCCTCAGATCGACAAGACGCTCGGCGCTCGGGCCCATTTCATCAACTGCCATGGAGCGCCGGTCGACCCGCGCTTCTATGGGCAGCATGGCGAGGATTATCCAACCGCCATGGAGAGCCAGCTTGTCGCCCCATGCATCACAACCGGAACCGTCGCCGCGGCTGAATGCTGCTATGGTGCGCAACTCTACGACGATAAGCAAGCTGAGGTCGAACAGCCGATCTGCATGTCGTATCTCGAGAAAGGCGCTATCGGCTTCGTCGGCAGCACCAACATCGCGTACGGACCTTCCGACAGCAACGGCGCGGCGGATCTTCTGACGCAATTCTTCTTCGCGGAGATGCTCGACGGCGCCTCGCTCGGCCGTTCCTTCCTGCGTGCGCGGCAGCGATTTGTTCGCCGCGAAACGATGGCCGACCCGGTGAACCTGAAGACGCTCGCGCAGTTCATCTTGCTCGGGGATCCCGCGCTTCGACCGTGCCCGGCGGAGAAGGAGAAGGACGACGCCGCGATCGACGAGAAAAGCCGGCGCAAGCGGATCATGCTCGACACCGCGAGCGAAGGCAAAGCGATCGCCGCGGCGGCGACCGTCGTGGGCGACAAGGTTCGCGGCAGCCCTAAGGTGACCCAAGCGCTCCGCAAGCTCGCTCTCGATCGCGGCTTCAAAAATCCGAGCATCCAGGTGTTGAATGTCACTGGAGGATCCGCCTTCAGGGCCTTTGCCAAGGCCAAGAATGTGACGACGCAAGTCGCTGTAGCGACGGCTAAGCACGACCGTTCTGAACCGGAGACGAGGTCCGAACGTTCCCCCTATACACTGCCCGCCTATCGAATCTTGGTCGCGCACACGCTTGATCATGGTATCGTCAAGATCGACGAATACGAGAGTCGTTGATGGATTTGCTCAAAGTGCAGCTCGAAGGCCGCGTCGTTAGAGAGCGCGTCTCGCAAGGCTCGAAAAGCGAGCGGGATGCGATCAGCCTCAAGACGCCGGATGGGGAAACCTACCTCCTGCGTCGCCAAAGCGCCCCGGCGTTCGGCGACAAAGGGCTCGACCATCTGGTCGGGCGCTCGATAAGGGCGTCCGGCCTCGCGGCCGACAAGACCCTCATTATGCGGGATTGGAACGTCCTGGACTGAGAGGCCAGCAACGGGCCGGTATCGTTCGCCGGCCCGCCGGGTGCTTGTCCGATCAGCGTGGGGGTGCCTTCTTCGCGGCCTTGCGCATCTTGTCGAGCCGCTTATCGGCGCCTGCATCGAGGATCTCGGCTGCGGCCTTCTGTTTGCGCTCGGGCGCTGCCGGTTTGGGGGCGGTGTCGCCGCGCGCCTCGTAACCCTGGCCGGCGGGCTTCCGGCTCCCCGAACGGGCGGCGCTCTTCAGCGAGCGCAGCGCCTCCGGCTGCTGGCCCTTGGGGCCGCTGTCCTTGGCCATTGTCCCCTCCGTTCCAACGGTGTCGGACGGCAGCCTACAGCATGATCCCGAAAAGTGGCTACCGGTTTTCGGAAAAGATCATGCCCATACAAAGAGGTAGAGCGGGATGACGACTCGAAGAGAAGTCATCGCGCTCTAGCATAAAATAAAAGGGCCGGCTTTCGCCGGCCCTTTGCGTTGTGTGCTGACGTAAGGCGTATGGATCAGAAGTCCATTCCGCCCATGCCGCCGCCGCCGCCCGGCATCGCCGGGGCGCTTTCGCGCTTCGGCGCCTCGGCGATCATCGCCTCGGTGGTGATGAGGAGGCCGGCGACCGACGCCGCGTCCTGGAGGGCGGCGCGGACGACCTTCGCCGGATCGACGATCCCGGCCTCGAGCATGTCCACGTACTCCTCGGTCTGGGCGTTGAAGCCGAAGGTCTGCGACTTGTTGTCGTTGATCCGGCCGACCACGATCGAGCCCTCGACGCCCGAGTTCTCGGCGATCTGCCGGATCGGAGCCTCGAGCGCCTTCAGCACGATGTTGATGCCGGCCTGGATCTCCGGGTTCTCGTTCTTGATCTTGCCCACGGCCTGCTTGGCGCGCAGGAGCGCGACGCCGCCGCCGGCAACGATGCCTTCCTCGACCGCCGCGCGGGTGGCGTTGAGGGCATCCTCGACCCGGTCCTTCTTCTCCTTGACCTCGACCTCGGT
>JAJKJG010000196.1 GCA_021154065.1 Methylobacterium sp. | reverse complement strand
TCGAGCACGAGCAGGTGGTCGCAGATCGCGTCGTACTCGTCGAGGTCGCGCCGCGACAACAGCGAGGCGCCGTTCGGCACCGCCGCCATCTCCTCGTAGAAGACCTTGTAGCGCAGCCGCTGCGCGCGCCGGATGTCCTTCGGCGTCGTCGCGAGCCGCACCTCGAGCGATCCGAGACGGCCGAGCACCGGATCGAGGCCGCCGCGCGCCTCCGCGAGCGCCGCCCGGGCCTTCAGCCCGGGGATGAAGCCGACCACGCCGCCCCGCTGAAACGGCTTCAGCCATGGCTCGACGAGACCGCCCTGCAAGGCGAAGCGGAGGCCGAGCCGCTTCGGCGCTGCCTGCCGCAGCATTGTCATTGAATCCCTCGCCCCGGCGGCAAACCATCGCGGCGCTGACGCGTCCGCCTCGCATGCAACCTGAACATAATGCGCCGACCGTTTCATGACAACGAAACGGCGGCGGACGCGATCCCTCAGCAGGCGCGGGCGAGAGGCGTGCCGGCATCCTTCAGCAGCGCCTCGAGGGCGGCGAGCTCGAAGGGTTTTGCCAGAAGCCGTCGAAGCCTGCCGCAGCCGAGGTCTCGTCGGCGTTGCGCAGATTGGCGGTGAGCGCGACGATCCGCAGGCGCCGTGCGGCGCCGAGCGCCTGCTCGAGCTGCCTGATTCGGCGCGTCGTCTCGAAGCCGTCGAGCCCCGGCATGCGGATGTCCATGAGGACGAGCCCATAAGCGGGCCGCTCGCCGGACAGCGCCGATTCGGCGAGCGCCAGCGCCTCTTCCCCGGTCTTCGCCCAATCGGCGATGGCGCCGAGCTTCTCGAGCGATTTCAGCGCCAGGAGGGCGTTGATCTCGTTGTCCTCGGCAAGCAGCACGCGGGACGCCGCCCCGCGGGCGGCGCGGCGCGCCGGACCGGCCGCCTGCGGCGATGCCGTCGCACCCGGCACAGGGGCGAGCTGCTGGAACAGCGAGTGCGCCCGAACCGGCTTCAGGAGATAGCCGTCGAAGCCCGCGGCGGCGGGCGAGCCGAACTCGCGCCGGTCGAACGGAGACAGCAGGATGAGCTTGCGGGCGATGCCGGCGCGGCGTGCCTCCTCGGCGACGCTGCGCACCACCTCCTCGCCGAAGGCGCAGTCGACGACGACGAGGCCGAAGCGGGTCGTCGCGATCTTGGCGAGCGCATCGACGGCGGTCTCGACGATGGCGACCTCGGCGCCGCCCTCCCTGAGACGGCGGGCGATGAACGGCGCCTCGAAAGGCGACTGCGCCAGCACCAGGCTGCGCAGCCCCGAAAACCCGCGCTCGCCGGCCGGCGGCGGCGCCGCTTCCGGCATCGGCAGGCTGACGCGGAAGACCGCGCCCGCGCCGACCGTGCTGTCGACGGCGATCTCGCCCTGCATCCGCTCGACGATGCGGCGGGTGATGGCGAGGCCGAGGCCGGTGCCGCCGTGACGCCGGCTGAGCTCGCCGTCGCCCTGCTCGAATTCCTCGAACAGGCTCGGCACGCGGTCTTCGGTGATGCCCGGACCGGTGTCGTGAACCGCAAGCGAGAGCACGCCGTCGCGGCCCTGCTCGACGATCACCCCGACGCCGCCGGCCTCGGTGAACTTCACCGCGTTGCCGGAGATGTTGACGAGGATCTGGCGCAGCCGATCCGGGTCGCCGATGACGCGCGCCGGCACCTCCGGGGCGACGAAGGCCGCGATCTCGATGCCCTTGCCCTGGGCTTTGGGCGCAAGGAGCTCGACCACGCCCTCGACCACGGCCCGGATGTCGAAGGGCTCGGCCAGGAGGTCGATCCGGCCGGCCTCGATCTTCGAGAAGTCGAGGATCTCGTCGATGAGCGAGAGGAGCGCCTGCCCCGAGGTCTTCACGGCGCGGATATAGGTCGTCTGCTCGGGAGTGGGCGCGGTGTCGAGGAGGAGCCCGGCCATGCCGAGGATGCCGTTCAGCGGCGTGCGAAACTCGTGGCTGACGGTCGCGAGGAAGCGCGATTTCGCCTCGCTCGCCGCCTCGGCCTTGGCGCGGGCCTCGTTCAGGGTGCGCTCGGCAGCGACCCGTTCGGTGATGTCGCGGCCGGCGCGCACGAGCTCCGGCGCGCCGCCGCGGCCGGCGATCGACGTCTCGACCCAGGACAGCCAGCGCACGCCATCCAGCGTCCGGACCGCCTCGTCGACGACGCGCGCGCCGTCGGCGCCGATGCGCGGGGCGCCGCTTTCGATCACCGTCGGACGCTCGCCCGAGCCGATCAGCGTCTCGCGGGACGTTCCCATGAGCTCGGCGAAGCGCTCGTTCGCGAAGGTGATGCGCCCCGCCCGGTCGCGCTGGACGATGACGTCGAGCTGGGCCTCGATCAGGCTGCGGTAGCGCTCCTCGGATTCGGCAAGCCGCCAGGTGCGGTCCTGCAGACGCTCGACCTCCGCCTCGAGCGCGGCGGCGTGGCGCGCGAGGCGGCGCGCCCGCACCAAGAGGAGCACCGCGCCGAGGCCGGCGAGGGCCAAGCCGCCCGCCGGGATGAGTGCCAGCACCGCCGAATCCATCCGCCCGCGAATCCCGTTCTTCCCGGAACCTTTTCACCGATGCTTGAAAAAGGCGTTCCGAAGCAGGGTTTCCTGGGCGTGAACGACAGCTCCTGGGCGGGGTTGCGGTAGGGGTAGCGCTACGCTGCAGGTTGGAGGGGTCGAACGCCAGCGGCGAAGAAGCCGAGGCCCGCGCCCGGCCACCGGGTCGCAAGCGGCATTGGACGGCATCAGACGCCGGCCGAACGCGGCCGGCGTCTGATCCGGAGTAGGAGGTGTAGCCTAGCAGGCAGCCTTACAAATCGAACGCAGCGGCTCCGGCAGGAAATTGCAGGCGATCTCGCAAAGGCCCGACTGCGTGACACTGACTCTCAAACCAGCCGAGCTCGTTGAGCGTGCGACCGGCCTCGCTTGGACAGGTAATCTCATCGCTAATCTCCGCTTCTCGGCTCTCCCGGGATGAGAGCGAACGATGCGCCGCCGGAGCGGCCTCGAAGCCACACTCCCGTCTGTGGCCAACTGCGAACGCGAACCGATCGGGAACCCGTCGCACCGACGGGATGCGCCCCGGTCGGGTTTCGGTCAGAGGCAGTCGATGCAGCTCGACGCACCGAGCGAGGCGAAGCACGGCAGGCAGGCCTCGGGGCCGAGCGCACAAGTTGCGACGCAGGCGGCGATCGCTGCGGCGCATCCGACCGCCTTGTACCAGGGGCAGTCCGACATCGCGATATTGCCGGGGACCGGGCCGAAATTCTCGCGACGCTGGACGGGGGCAACTTGCTTGGGAAGCTTCATGGCGATCTCTCTCCTCGGTTGAGCCGCGGGGTAACGAGTCGGGGTTGTCTTTTCCGTTTTAGAATTCTGTAGGTTGTAACGCCGGAGAAGCTACACAGTTCACTTGAATACGAGCCGTCACCCCCGGCGGGTCCATTGGCGCACGGCGCCGATGGTCACCGGAATGACGTCGCTCACGTCGACGGTGAAGCGGAACACCCGGCTCGCCACATTGGTGTTGTCCGGATTGAAGAACGTCACCTCGACGTCGTAACAGTCCGAGTCCGGCCGGCAGATCGGACTCTTGTGAACCGTGATGCGCTCGAGATCGAGGCCCTGAACGGTCGCCGCCTCCACCACCTGCCTCGCCTGGAAGGCGTTCGTGGCGGCGTAGTTCAGCGCCCTGTCCTCCGGGGTGACGCCGAGGTTCCTGAGGTCGAAGTAGATGCGGCTGAGGAAGTCGCCGAGGCCGCTCGCGCGAGAATCGAAGTCCGCCTGCTCGCGCTTGGCATCGGGTCGCTCGCCGAGCACCGCGCCGATTAGGGCGGAGACGGACCACGAATGCATGCCCCGCACCGCCGGCAGGACGGCCGGGACGACTTGCCCCGACAAGAGCCGCACGGTCCCGACAATGTGGCCGGGGAGGGAGACCAGGTCGACGCCGTCCTTCGCCGGCCGCCCTTGCGCCGCCGATTGCGCCGCCAGGCGCTGGCCACGCAATGACTCGCGCAGGCGGTCGTAAGCCGCCGCCGCATAGGCTCCGGCCGGCAGGATGGCGTAGACCGGCGTGGCGTCAAGATTCAGCGTCCATGTGACGGCCTCGGCCTCGAACGGGTTCTGGTCGAAGAACCCGAGCAGGTGCTCGGAGAACTCGATCCCCTGCGCCGCGATGCTCGGCTCCGGGAGCACGCTCTGGAGGAGAGAATCCCGACGCGCCTCGGACGGGAAATCGAAGCCGATCGTCCCGAGCGCATAGACGAGGGTCGGGCCGGCCTTCGCGCCGCCGGCGCCGCAGCTGCACTCCTTGCCGCCGGCGCATTGGCCGCCGCAGGAGCAGCCGTGCGAGGGTGTCACGAGATCGCGCAGCTGCGCGATCCCGGCATCGCTCATCCTGACCTGCGCCGGCAGGCCGGCCGGCGGCATCGGCGCCAGGCCGAGGCCGACAAGGCCCGGCGTTGCGAGATCGGCGGGCGGGCGCGCAATCGGCGCCGCATCGAGGAGCGCCGAGCCGGCAAGGGCGGTCTCGATCGGGCGTTCTGAATCGCTCATGGAAACGATTTCGGTCATTTTCGGCTCCCCGATTTCGATGCTGTGCAGGAGGGCTGGAACGTTGATCCGTCCACTGAGGTATTTGCGGCAGTCTTCGTCGCCGTTCTCAAGGCAGGGGTGGGCGGTTTCGAGAATGAGCTTGGCGATGCCGTGCGGGTCGGGCTTGCGTCCGCTTCGAAGCTGGAGGCTCGAGAGCAGCCCGACGATGCCGGAGACGATCGGCGTCGCGAAGCTCGTCGCGCTCTTCCTTGCAGTGCCGCCGCCGGGGACCGCGCCGAGGATGTCGGTTCCGGGCGCCAGCACGCCTTGCGTGCGATACGGCAGGCCCCAGTTGCTCATGTCCATCGGGGCGCCGTTCGCGTCCATCGCGCCGACGGAGAGCACCGAGCTCGCCGCGGCCGGCACGTGAATGCACTCGCAGCCGTCGTTGCCGACCGCGGCGACGATCAGCACGTTCCTGTCGGCGCAGTGCTGGATCGCGCGCGCGAGGAGCGGATCGGGCTCGCGCGATGCGGTGAACTGGCCGGCGCTGATGTTGATGACGTGCGCGCCGGCCTCGACCGCCTGCAGGACCGCGCGGGCGATGTCGAGCTGGGAGCAGGCCGAGAGATTGCCCTCGTCGGCGAAGATCGGCGCGATGAGGCCGCAGCAGCCCGGCGCGACGCCCCGCACCGGGCCGTCGTGCTGGCCGAAGATGATGCTCGCGACGTGCGTGCCGTGGCTCGATGCCGCCCCGCCTCCGCATGCCGGATCTGCGGTCGTCGGCAGATGCGTGAGATGCGCGCCGCGGAAGCAGGGATGCTCTTCTTCGACCGGCCCGTCGAGCACCGCGATGCAGATCCCGGGATCACCGCGCGTCTGCGCCCAGAGCAGCTCGAGGTCGAGAATTTCTGCCGCACCGCGCATGGAAGCGCGTTCCCTTCTGCCCGCTTAGGTTGTCGAGTTACGCATATTCTCGCGTAAGTCACAAGGCGGGAAGCAGAAGATTTGAATGCCGCGGCTTCCGCCCGGACGCCGGGCGCTCAGACGATGGCGGGCGCGCGGCGGTCGGTGTGCGAGCGGTACGACAGCGCCTCGGCGAGGTGCAGGCGGCGCATGGCGTCCTCGCCGTCGAGGTCAGCAAGGGTGCGAGCGACCTTGAGGACGCGGTGGAAGCCGCGCGCCGACAGGCGCATCGCGTCGGCGGCCTCGCGCACGAGGGCAAGCCCGTCGCGGTCGGGCCGGGCGACCTCCTCGAGCATCTGCGCCGGGCAGGCGGCGTTGGTCGCGATCCCGGCAAGCCCGAGATCGGCATAGCGCTTCGCCTGCCGCCGGCGCGCCGCCGCGACCCGCGCCGCGACCTCAGCCGAGCCTTCGGCCGGGGCTGGCAGCATCATGTCGGCGGCGGCGACCGACGGCACCTCGATGACGAGGTCGATGCGGTCGATGAGCGGCCCCGAGAGGCGGGCCTGGTACTGCGCCATGCAGCGCTCGTTCGGCTGCCGGCGGCAGGCGAAGCCCGGCTCGGTCGCCTGGCCGCAGCGGCACGGGTTCATGGCGGCGACGAGCTGGAAGCGCGCCGGATAGGTCACCCGGTGGTTGGCGCGGGCGATCATCACCTCGCCGGTCTCGAGCGGCTGCGCAGCGAGTCGAGCGCCTGCGGGTTGAACTCGGGGAACTCGTCGAGGAAGAGCACGCCGTGATGGGCGAGCGAGACCTCGCCCGGCCGGGCGCTGAGGCCGCCGCCGACGAGCGCCGCCATCGAGGCGGAGTGGTGCGGCGCCCGGAACGGCCGGCGGTTCGAGAGCGCCCTGTTCGCGAGCTGGCCGGCGACCGACTGGATCATCGACACCTCGAGCAGCTCGCGCGGCGACAGCGGCGGCAGGATCGAGGGCAGCCGCTGCGCCAGCATCGACTTGCCGGCGCCCGGCGGGCCGCTCATCAGAAGGTTGTGGCCGCCGGCGGCGGCGATCTCGAGCGCCCGCTTGGCGTTCTCCTGGCCCTTGATGTCCCTGAGGTCGGGCAGGCCGTTGTCGACCGGCGCGATCGCCGGCTCCGGCCGCGCCATCACCTGCGTGCCCTTGAAGTGGTTCGCGAGCTGGATCAGCGAGCGCGGCGCCAGGACCTCGATCTCGCCCGAGGCCCAGGCCGCCTCCGGCCCGCAGGCCGCCGGGCAGATGAGTCCCTGCCCGCGCAAGTTCGCCGCCATCGCGGCCGGCAGCACGCCGGCGACCGAGGTGATCGAGCCGTCGAGCGCGAGCTCGCCGAGCACGGTGAAGCCGGCGAGCGCGTCGGCCGGGATCGCCCCGATCGCCGCCATGACGCCGAGCGCGATCGGCAGGTCGTAATGCGAGCCTTCCTTGGGCAGGTCGGCCGGGGCGAGGTTGACGGTGATCCGCTTTGCCGGCAGCGCCAGCCCCGAGGCGATGAGCGCCGAGCGCACCCGCTCGCGCGATTCGGCGACCGCCTTGTCGGCGAGCCCGACGATCATGAAGACGACGTTGCCGGCCGAGATCTGCACCTGCACGTCGACGGCCCGCGCCTCGATGCCTTCGAAGGCGACCGTCGAAACGCGCGTGACCATGCCAAAAGCCCCACAACCGGTGTGCAACCTTACCGCGCCGATTCTCGCGGAACAAGCCGGGAACGGGGCGTGCTTTCGCTGTGGGTAAAACCGCGGTGACGCCGCGCCATCGGAACAAAGTCGTACGCTTCCGGTCTATTCTTTGGAGATTACCGGGGTCGCGTATGTTGAAGAGATTGCGTGCGCCGCCGCGGCGCATCGAGCACGAGACGAGATCCGGCCGGCCCGCGGCCGCGCCGGTGAGCGCCGCGATCGAGGATGAGGTCCGGCGCCGCACGGCGGAGCTCGAGGCAGCGCTCGAGGCGCGCTCGCGGCGCCTGCGCGAACTCGATCACCTCGCCAAGAACAACCTCCAGACGCTCGCCTCGATCATCCTCCTCAAGGCGCGCCGCTCGCAGAGCGCCAAGGCGCGCCGCAGCCTGCTTGCCATGGCGGAGCGCATCACGGCGCTGTCGACGGCGCACCGCCTGCTCGATGCGGAAGACCCTGCCGGAGGCTTCGATGTCGGCGCCTTCGTGAAGGATCTCGCCGGCGAGGTCGCGGCCGGCGTCGACCCGGGCCGGATCGCGATCAGGCTCGATCTTACGCGGCTCGAGGTCCCCGAGCGCGACGCCGCGCCGATCGCGCTCTTGATCAACGAGCTCGTCACGAACGCGCTCCGCCACGCCTTCCCGGACGAGCGCCGCGGCCACGTCGCCATCGCGGTCGGCGCGCAAGGCCGGATCGTCGTCGCGGATAACGGCGTCGGTCTTGGCGCCGCCGCGCCCTCGCGCGAAGCCTTCGGGCGCTCGCTCGCCGAGATGCTGGCGCGGCAGATCGGGGCCGAGCTGCGGTTCGAGGACGCGGCGCCGGGGACGCGGGCGGTGGTCGTTCTGCCGCGGCGGACGCCGGCTAGCGGTTGAGACGCGGCCGATACGCGCTCCAAGAGCCATCTTATTGGAATTGGCGACTGTGTCCCTATAGTTGTCGTTGGCGGAGCGGCTGAAAGAGCACGGGCTTGAAGAGAGCGAGCTTTCGATCGCTAGCAAGCTCAGTGGGGGAACGTTCTCGGCGACGTCCTTTATTGCCGCGCTAGGTGCGATAGGATGCCAGGTTGTGAGGCTGGATCACCTGTAGAACATGCGCCGCAAGATCGGGATAGCGCTTGCCCTGCTAGGGGCGTGGCTTCTTCTCGACACCACGTTTTCGTGGCTTGCGACTCGTGATCCAGGCTACAATCCCGAACCCTACGATAACAGCTACAATGAAGAGTGTTCCGCGTTACGCGGCCCGCTCGTCCTCGGCCTCGTCGGCCTGAAACACTGGATTGGTACTTACTTTCACAAATCCGAAGATGTAATCGCCTTCTTCACCGTCGTGCTTGCCGCTTCCACTATTGGGCTTTGGTGGTCCACTCGAAATCTTTGGATAGCCGGCGAGGCGCAGCGGGAGCACGCCGAGGGCGTTGCCAAGCGACAGTCCCGCGAGATGCGCGACTCCATCGCTCAGGCGCGCCGCGCTGCGGACACCGCTGAGCGCGCGCTGGTCGCCACGCAAAGGCCATGGGTCAAAATAGCTACCGTTCACATGGCGGAGGCGCTGAGTTACGACGTGAACGGATTGCGGTTGTCGTTCACCTTCCACCTCGAAAACGTCGGCAACACTCCGGCCATCGCCGTGTTCCCTCACCCTCACGTTTATTTCCCAAATTTTAGCGGTGAAGGTCCCGCCTCGAATGTTCTGGCGCAGCAGCAACTCATTATTGAGGGCGGCAGAACACGGCCGCCCAATACTCAAATTGGGAACATGCTGTTCCCAAAGGAACCACGAGCTCAGACTATCACAACCAATGTCGCGCGCGCTGACCTGGACGCGTCGCGGCGGATCGCCGGCCTTAAAGAAAGCATGGAACACCTTCACTTGTCGCTCGTGGCTGTCGTGCCGTACCGCTCCACGCTCTCTGAGGCGTGGCACCACACCTCTCTGATCGTGGACATTTATCGACGCAGCGCTGAGTTCCCCGGCGGGTTCATGCCGATCAAGGCAACGGACGAGATCGTGCCCAATGACGAGATCGTTCTGGTGCGTCAAATCATGGGCGACTACGCCGACTGAGCCGCTGAGCAAAACCAGGAGCGCGCACGCGCTGCCGCGGAACACGGCCGGCTCCTACACGTCAGCCTCCCTTTCGAAAGGTAGAGACGCGAGAGCGCCTAGCGTTGTGGCGTTTGCGCCATAATACCGAGGAGTTCTCGCGGCCAGACCTGCGGTAGGTAAGGGGCAGGCGCTCGGCGAGCATCAACTTGCCCCCCCTCTCGGCCATCGCGCATTGCACCGACCTATACCTCCTTCGCCGCCCGTTTCAGCCGATACAGCGCCTCCAGCGCGTCGCGCGGGGTCATCTCGTCGGGCTCGATGCCGTCGAGCGTCTCGCGCAGCGGGTCGCGCTTCGGCGGCGGCGCGGCGCGGGCCGGGGCGGCGAAGAGCGGCAGGTCGTCGACGAGGGCGCGCTTCGGGCGCTCGCGGTCGGAGCGCTCGAGCTCGGCGAGAATCGTCTTGGCGCGCTCGACGACCGCCGGCGGCAGGCCGGCGAGGCGGGCCACCTGGAGGCCGTAGGAGCGGTCGGCGGCGCCGGGCACGACCTCGTGCAGGAAGACCACGTCGCCCTCCCATTCCGTCACCTTGAGCGTCGCGTTCGAGAGCCGCGGCAGGCGCTCGGCCAAGCCCGTGAGCTCGTGGAAATGCGTCGCGAACAGGGTGCGGCAGCGGTTTTCCTCGTGCAGATGCTCGATCGCCGCCCAGGCGATCGAGAGCCCGTCGAAGGTCGCGGTGCCGCGGCCGATCTCGTCCAGGATGACGAGCGAGCGCGCGCTCGCCTGGTTGAGGATCGCCGCCGTCTCGACCATCTCGACCATGAAGGTCGAGCGCCCGCGGGCGAGGTCGTCGGCCGCGCCGACGCGCGAGAACAGCCGGTCGACGACGCCGATATGCGCCTCGCGGGCCGGCACGAAGGCGCCGATCTGGGCGAGCACGACGATGAGCGCGTTCTGGCGCAGATAGGTCGACTTGCCGCCCATGTTCGGGCCGGTGATCAGCGTAATGCGGCCCGCCTCGCCGCGCCCGCCTGCCCCGGACCCCGATCCGGGGCCTGCCCCGGGGCCTGCCCCGGACCCCGATCCGGGGCCCGAGAGGTCGCAGTCGTTCGGGATGAAGGGGACGCCGTCGCGGCGCAGCGCCGCCTCGACCACCGGGTGGCGTCCGCCCGCGACCCGGAAGGCGAGGCTGCGGTCGACCTTCGGCCGGGTCCAGTTCTCGGCTGCGGCAAGCTCGGCGAGCGCCGCCGCGACGTCGACCGCCGCGAGCGCCGCGGCGGCGGCGGCGATCGGCGCCGCGGCATCGCGCACGCGCCGCGACAAGGCGTCGAAGATCGCGAGCTCGATCTTGAGCGCGCGGTCGGCCGCCGAGGCGATGCGGGCTTGCAGCTCGCCGAGCTCGACGGTCGAGAACCGCATCGCGTCGGCCATGGTCTGGCGGTGGACGAAGACGTCCTTCTGCGGCCCGCGCAGGAACGCCTCGCCGACCGCGGCCGGCACCTCGACGAAATAGCCGAGCATGTGGTTGTGCTTGATGCGCAAGGCCCGGCAGCCGGTCTCGGCGGCATAGCGGGCCTGGAGCGCGGCGATGAAGCGGCGCGAATCCTGCTGCAACGCGCGCGCCTCGTCGAGGGCGGGCTCGTGGCCCAGGCGCACGAAGCCGCCGTCGCGGCGGTTGAGCGGCAGGTCGTCGGCGAGCGCCGCCGCGAGCGCCTGCGGCAGGCCCGGGTCGAGCGCCGCGAGCCCCGCCGCCGCGGATGCGATCTCGGCCGGGAGCGCCGCGACCCCGCCGAGCAAATCGCCGATCGCTGCCGCCGCCACAAGGCCGTCGCGCAGGCAGGCGAGGTCGCGCGGACCGCCGCGCTCGAGCGCCAAGCGCGACAGCGCCCGGGCGATGTCCGGCACGCCGCGCAAGGCGGCGCGCAGGCGCTCGCGCAGCTCCGCCTCCTCGGTGAGGAAGGCGACCGCGGCCTGGCGCGCGAGAATCGCGTCGAGGTCGGCCAAAGGGCCGGCGACGCGCTCGGCGAGGAGCCGCGCGCCGCTCGGCGAGACCGTGCGGTCGATCGTCGCGACGAGGCTGCCGGCGCGCTCGCCGGCGAGGGTGCGGGTGAGCTCGAGATTGGCGCGCGTCGCGGCATCGATCGCGAGGACGCCGGCCGCCGCCTCGTGCCGCGGCGGCTCGAGCGCCGGCCGCTGCCCGAACTGGGTGCGCTCGACATAATGCAGCGCCGCCCCGGCCGCGGCCGTCTCGGCACGCGAGAAGGCGCCGAAGCTGTCGAGCGTCGCGACGCCGAAGAAATCCCGCAGGCGCCGCTCGGCGGCTGCCGGATCGAGCCCGTCGCGGGCGATGGGCGTGACGGCGGCGCGGGTCTCGCGCCAGAGGTTTCGCAGCTCGGGATCGTCGAGGATCTGGTCCGGCACGACCATCTCGCGCGGCTCCAAGCGGGCGATCTCGGCCGCGAGCCCGGCGGCGTCGGTCTCCGACAGCGCGAAGCGCCCGGTCGAGATGTCGAGCGCCGCAAGGCCGTAGGCCCAGCCCTCGTCCGAGGCCTTGCGGCGGGCGACCGCGACGAGGAGGTTCGCCTCGCCCGGCGCCAGCAGCTTGTCCTCGGTGATCGTGCCCGGCGTCACGATGCGCACGACGTCGCGGCGCACGACCGACTTCCCGCCGCGCTTTTTCGCCTCGGCCGGGTCCTCGGTCTGCTCGCACACCGCGACGCGGTGGCCGAGCCCGATCAGGCGCTGCAGGTAGTCGTCGGCGCGCTCGACCGGCACGCCGCACATGCGGATGTCCTCGCCGTTGTGCCGGCCGCGCTTCGTCAGCACGATGCCGAGCGCGCGCGAGGCGACCTCGGCGTCGGCGAAGAACAGCTCGTAGAAATCGCCCATGCGGTAGAACAGCAGGCAGTCCGGATTGGCGGATTTGATCTCCAGGTACTGCGCCATCATGGGCGTGACGCGGGCGGGGTCGTCCGCCGCTTTCGGCCCGACGCGCCCATCATCGTCGGAACGACGCGCATCATCATCGGCAACATCGCCCGACATCGTCGGGCTCGCGCGCGCAACATCGTCGGCCTTTTTCGGCGCGCCGGGCCCGACGCGCGGGGCCGCCTCCGGCGGGGCGGGCTCGGCGAGGCCGAGGGTGCGGGCGGCATCGATGCTCATCGCGCGACCCTAGCAAACCGAACCCCGGGGCACACCCCGGGTCGCCCAGCCACGGTCGAGCGGTCGTGGACAACCCGCCCTTGAGCGGCTAACGCCCGCTGCCGTACAGTCTTGGGTCGCCTTAGAAAACTTCAACGAAAACAGACCGAAAGCTCCCCATGAACGACTCCCCGCCGCCGCGGCGCTCGCGCCCGACCTTCACGGACCAGGAGGCGCTGCAGTTCCACTCGCAGGGGCGGCCGGGCAAGCTCGAGGTCGTGGCGACGAAGCCGATGGCGACGCAGCGCGATCTGTCGCTCGCCTATTCGCCGGGCGTCGCGGTGCCGGTGCTGGCGATCGCCGAGAACCCGGACCTCGCCTTCGACTACACCGCCAAGGGCAACCTCGTCGCGGTGATCTCGAACGGCACCGCGATCCTCGGCCTCGGCAACCGCGGCGCCGTCGCCTCGAAGCCGGTGATGGAAGGCAAGGCGGTACTGTTCAAGCGCTTCGCCGACATCGACGCCTTCGACCTCGAGGTCGGCACCGAGGACCCGGACGCGGTCATCAACTGCGTGCGCTACCTGTCGCCGACCTTCGGCGGCGTCAACCTCGAGGACATCAAGGCGCCGGAGTGCTTCATCATCGAGGAGCGCCTGCGCGAGCTGATGGACATCCCCGTCTTCCATGACGACCAGCACGGCACGGCGATCATCGCCGCGGCCGGCCTCATCAACGCGCTCCATCTCACCGGGCGCGACATCGAGACGACGAAGCTCGTCATCAACGGCGCGGGCGCTGCGAGCATCGCCTCGGTCGAGCTCCTGAAGGCGCTTGGCCTCAAGCCGAACCACGTCATCCTCTGCGACACCAAGGGCGTCGTCTACCGCGGCCGCACCGAGGGCATGAACCAGTGGAAGTCGGCGCACGCCGTCGAGACGTCGGCCCGCACCCTCGCCGAGGCGCTCGACGGCGCCGACGTCGCCTTCGGCCTCTCCGTCAAGGGCGCCTTCACGCGCGACATGATCCGCTCGATGGCGAGGGACCCGATCATCTTCGCGATGGCAAACCCCGACCCCGAGATCACGGTCGAGGAGGTGGCGGCGATCCGCGGCGACGCCATCATGGCGACCGGGCGCTCGGACTACCCGAACCAGATCAACAACGTGCTCGGCTTCCCCTACATCTTCCGCGGCGCGCTCGACGTGCGCGCCCGGCAGATCAACATGGAGATGAAGATCGCGGCGGCCCAGGCGCTCGCCGAGCTTGCCCGCGAGGACGTGCCGGACGAGGTCGCGGCCGCCTATCAGGGCTCGCGGCCGCGCTTCGGGCGCGACTACATCATCCCGGTGCCGTTCGACCCGCGCCTCATCCACACCGTGCCGCCGGCGGTCGCGAAGGCGGCGATGGACACCGGCGTGGCGCGAAAGCCGATCGAGGATTTCCGCGCCTACAAGGCCCACCTCTCGGCCCGCCGCGACCCCGTCGCCGGCACGCTGAACTCGATCTTCGAGCGCGTGCGCAAGTTCCCGAAGCGCGTCGTCTTCGCCGAGGGCGAGGAGGAGCAGGTCATCCGGGCCGCGATCTCCTTCGTCAACCAGGGCCTCGGCACCGCGATCCTCGTCGGGCGCGAGGACCGGGTGCAGCAGACCGCCGAGGCCGCCGGCATCGATCTCGAAGGCCGCGACGGGCTCGAGATCCACAACGCCCGGCTTTCGCGCCGCAACAGCGTCTACGCCCAGTTCCTGTACGAGCGGCTGCAGCGGCGCGGCTTCCTGTTCCGCGACTGCCAGCGCATGATCAACCAGGACCGCAACCATTTCGCCGCCTCGATGGTGGCGCTCGGCGACGCCGACGCCATGGTGACCGGCGTGACGCGCAACTACTCGATCGCGCTGAACGACATCCGTCACGTCATCGACGCGAAGCCCGGCCACCGCGTCATCGGCATCTCGATCTGCCTCGCGCGCGGCCGCACCGTCATCGTCGCCGATACCGCCATCACCGAGATGCCGGGCGGGCAGGACATCGCCGAGATCGCGATCGAGGCGGCGGGCGTCGCGCGCCGGCTCGGCTACGAGCCGCGGGTCGCGCTCCTTGCCTTCTCGACCTTCGGCCAGCCGCCGGGCGAGCGCGCCGAGAAGGTCCAGGCGGCGGTGCGCATCCTCGACGGCATGCGGCTCGACTTCGAGTACGACGGCGACATCGCGGCCGACGTCGCGCTGAACCGCGAGCTCATGGCGCAATACCCGTTCTGCCGCCTCACCGGTCCGGCGAACGTGCTCGTCATGCCGGCGTTCCACTCGGCCTCGATCTCGACCAAGATGCTGGAAGCGCTCGGCGGCGCGACCGTGATCGGCCCGCTGATCGTCGGCCTCGATAAGCCGGTGCAGATCGTCTCGCTCGGCTCGACCGACGCCGACATCGTCAACATGGCGGCGCTGGCGGGATTCAATATCGGCGGGTGACGAACCTGTCCCGGAACGGAGCGGGAAAGAGACGGTAGCCGGCCGCTAAAGCCGCGAAGAAAAAGGGCGGCCTGAGCCGCCCTTGAAGTGAACGCTTCCCGGCTGTGACGGGAGCGGCTAGGCACGAAAGCCCCGCCGGACGGACCAACGTACAGCAGGCCTTGAGAAACGGACTTTGGCGGTCCACGGAGGGGTGGCTCCCCATCCCGTCTCACAGCCAAGCTTAGCAGCTTGCGCGGCTCTCACATTAACATGCGCTAATCGCCCGGCCCTGAGCCGGGGTTTGTTCGTGGAAAGAGGCCATGCGTGCGAGGGTCGCTTCGCGGCCCCAGACGGATTGGCGTCACCTGCCGCGCCGGGCGCAATAGCCTCAGGGCATCGAGACGCGAGGCAACGGATATTTCAGGCGAGGCGCGCCTGCCGGCATTCTGCGGGCCTGAAGAACGCTGCCCGCTCCAGGAGAGATGACATGTCGACCGCGCTTTCCGCCGCGATGCCCTCGCCGAAGCCGCTGTTCCCGCCGCTGACGCGCGATCTCGCCGTCACGTCGCTGATCGCCGGCATCGCGGCCGACCTGACCTGGGAATTCTGGGCGCGCGTGATCACGCCGTTCCTGCCAGGCGTCGGCGGCCCACTCGAGCCGGCGGCGCTGGTGCAGTCGGTGTTCGGTCTCGACAGTCGCTTCGTCGCCGAGCTGATCCATCTGGTGGTCGGTTTCGTGTTCTACCCCCTCGGCTATCTCTTCGTCGCCCGCCCGCTCGCGCAGGCGATCGTGCCGTCGCTGCCGTGGTGGATCGTGGCGGCGGGCTTCGGGGTCGGATTGTGGATCTTCGCCCTCTACGTGATGGCGCATCTGATCGCCGGGCTGCCGGCCTTCCTCGATTCATCCCCCTCGCCTGGGCCTCCTTCGGCGGCCACGTCATCTTCGGCATCGTCGTCGGGGCGGTCGTCAAGTGGCGCGAGGAGACGGCCTGAGCGCCGGCCGAAGCCGCTCGCGCAGCTCGACCGCCACCTCCCGGCGCGGAGCCAGAATACTGCGCCTGCCATTCCGAAAGGCCACCTGCGATGGCAACACGCTCTGCCGCATCCCGAAGACCTCGCGTCGTGATCGTCGGCGCCGGGTTCGGCGGCCTCTCCGCCGCGAAGGCGCTCGGCCGGGCGCCGGTCGAGGTGCTGGTGATCGACCGGCACAATTATCACCTCTTCCAGCCGCTGCTCTATCAGGTCGCGACGGCGGCGCTCTCGCCTGCCGATATCGCCGCGCCGATCCGCTCCGTGCTCCGCCATCAGGCGAACACCTCGGTGATGCTCGCCAAGGTCACGGGCGTCGATACGGTGCGACAGGAGGTCGTGCTTGGCGCCCGCCGCGTTCCCTTCGATTTCCTCGTCCTCGCGACCGGGGCGCGGCACGCCTATTTCGGCCACGACGGCTGGGAGCTGCACGCGCACGGGATCAAGAAGATCGACGACGCGACGTTCCTGCGCCGCAAGATCTTGCTGGCGTTCGAGCGCGCCGAGTCGGAGAGCGACCCCTCCGAGCGGCGGCGTCTCTTGACCTTCGTGGTGATCGGCGGCGGCGCCACCGGCGTCGAGATGGCCGGCGCGATCGCCGAGCTTGCCCGCAAGGCGCTGGCGGCCGATTTCCGCACCATCGATCCGCGCTCGGCCCGGGTGACCCTGATCGAGGCCGGCCCGCGGCTGCTGCCCGCCTTCGACGAGCTCTTGTCCGAGAAGGCGAAACGCTCGCTCGAGAAGCTCGGCGTCGAGGTCCTCGTGAACGCCATGGTGACGGGCTGCGACGCCTCCGCCGTGTCGCTTGGCGCCGCGCGGATCGAGACACGAACCATCGTTTGGGGCGCCGGCGTTCGCGCGTCCGCCGCCGGGAAGTGGCTCGGCGTCGAAACCGATCGCGTCGGCCGGGTAAAGGTCGCGCCCGATCTTTCGGTACCCGGGCATTCGAACGTGTTCGTGATCGGCGACACGGCGCATGCGCTCGATCGGAAAGGGCAGCCGCTGCCGGGCATCGCGCCCGCGGCGAAGCAGCAGGGCGCCTATGTGGCGAGGGCGATCGTCGCGCGCCTCGCGGGAGAGAGCCCGGCGCCGTTCCACTACCGCGACTTCGGTTCCCTGGCGACGATCGGACGCCGCAGTGCCGTAGTCCAGCTCGGGCGCGTGCATCTCAGCGGCTACCTCGCTTGGTGGCTTTGGGGCCTCGCCCACATCTGTTTCCTGATCGGCTTCCGCAACCGGCTCGCGGTGGCGATGAACTGGGCCTGGAACTACGTCAGCTTCCAGCGCGGCACGCGCCTCATCACGGGTTCCGATCCGGAAACCGACGCGGCGGCGAGTTCGGCGGCGCCTGCCGCGCTCTTGCGGGAGAGCGCGTAGCCTCGCCTACTGGCTTGCGGCAGGTTCCTCGGCGCCCTGCTCGGTCTCGACGGCAAGCGCCGTCCGTCCGAGCCAGCGCGAGCGCATCGCCTCGCGCACGAGGGCGCCGACGCCCGGCGAGTGCGGCCGTCCCCGCACCGTGACGAGGCTCACCTCGCGCCAGAACTCCGGGTCGATCATCGGCCGGCCGATCACCCGCGGATGGCTGACGGAGCTTCCCGGCATGAATCCGAAGCCGAGGCCGCTCGCGACCATCGCCAGGATCCAATCGTCGCGCTCGCTGCGGTATGCGGTCTCGCAGGTGAGCCCGTGCTCCTTCCAGAGCGCGCCGGCATAGCCGTTGAACTCGCAATTGATGCGGTTGAGGTAGCGCAGGCCCTTGAGGTCTCCCGGCCGGATGCCGTTCTTCGCCGCGAGCGGGTGCTCGGCCGGGAGCACGACCAGGAACTGCTCGCGATAGAGCGGCATATAGTGCAGCCGCTCGTCCTTCTGGTTCGCCGCCGGGCAGTGGATTGCCACCTCGAGGTCGCCCTCGATCAGCCGCTCCTCCAGCTTCTCCGCGCTCGAATCCATGATCTCGAGCTCGATGCCGGGGTTGCGGCTCTGAATCGCGCAGACGAGGTCGACGAGCTGGTCCGGCGCGATGGTGCACATGACCCCGAGCTTGAGCATTGTCTTTTTGAGGTTGACGAAGTCGAGCGCCTGGCGCTTGGCCTCGCGCGTCTGCTCGTAGACCTGCTCCAGATAAGGCTTCACCATCCGCCCGAGCTCGGACAGGTGCGTGTTCGCCCGCTCGCGGTTGAACAGCGGTCCGCCGAGCTCGCCCTCGAGAAGCTTGATCGCCCGCGTCAGCGACGGCTGCGCGACGTTGCAGCGCTCGGCGGCGCGGGTGAAGTTCAGCTCCTCGGCGACGGCGAGGAAGTAGCGGACCTGGTGCATCTCCATCGCTTGGTTCCCTGGGCGCCCGGCATGGCGATAGCGTGGCGCTATAAAACCCGATCCCAATCGGCATTTCAAAGCGCCGCGCCATTTCGTGATCCTGCTCGCCGTGCCCCGCTCCCCTGATGGGGCCGGACAGGAGACCAGGACCATGATCGATCCCGTGACAATGCAGCAGCTTCGCCGCGGCCTCACTGGCGCGGCCCTCGCCGCAAGCCTCGCCCTTCTCGCCTCGCCGGCGAGCGCCGGCCAGTGCCCGGCCGATAAGACCAAGGCCGGCGTTCGCACGTCGGGCGAGATGAAGCCGAAGGACGTGACCGACAACGTGCTCGGCATGATCGAGCTCGGCCAGGAGAAGATCGCGCT
>JAJKJG010000195.1 GCA_021154065.1 Methylobacterium sp. | reverse complement strand
GGCAAGCACCCGGTGGTCCGCGCCGTCGACGGCATCGGCTTCACGATCGGCGAGGGCGAGAGCGTCGGCCTCCTCGGCGAGTCCGGCTGCGGCAAGACGACGACCGGGCGCCTGCTCCTGAAGCTCGTCAAGCCGAGCGCCGGCGCCATCCTCTTCGAGGGCGAGCCGCTCGGCGCGCTCGCCGGGCTCCGTCTGCGCGCCTTTCGCCAGAAGGCGCAGCTCGTCTTCCAGAACCCCTTCGACGCCATCAATCCGCGCTTCACGATCGAGCGCGCGCTCGCCGAGCCGCTCGCCAACGCCGGCCTGCCCGGCGTCTAGCATCGCGAGCGGATCGAGACGGCGCTCGCCCGGGTGCGGCTGCCGGGGCTGTCGCAGCTGCGCGGCCGCTACCCGCATCAACCCTCGGGCGGCCAGCTGCAGCGCGTCGTGCTCGCGCGCGCGCTCGTGCTCGAGCCTTCGTTCCTGGTCGCCGACGAGCCCGTCTCGATGCTCGACGTCAGCGTCCGGGCCGGCGTCCTCAACGTCATGCGCGACGTGCGCCGCGAGCTCGGGCTCTCGGCGCTGTACATCTCGCACGACCTCGCGCTCGTCCGCTACGTCTGCTCGCGCACGCTCGTGATGTATCTCGGCCGCATCGTCGAGGAAGGACCGACCGAGGCGCTCCTCAGGGAGGCGCTGCACCCCTACACCCGCGCGCTCGTCAAGGCGGTGCCGAAGCCGAGGGTCGATCAATCGCGCGAGCCGCTGCCGATCAGCGGCAACGTCCCCGATGCCCGCGAGCCGCCGTCGGGATGCCGCTTTCGCGACCGCTGTCCCCTTGCGGCGCCGATATGCGCCGAGCAGGATCCGCCGCTCCGCGAAGTCGGACCGGGCCGGCGCTCCGCCTGCCATTTCAGCTGACGCCCCTTCACGCCCGCCCCCAGGAAAACAGCCATGGATAGCCCGCGCAGCGCCCTCCTCGACGAGGTCGATCTCAAGGCGCCCTGGGAGCTCGTCGAAGCCTTCTCGCGGCAACCGCGCTGGCGGCCGGAAGACGTGAACAGAGGCGCCGACATGATCGTCGCGCGCCTTACAGCACTCGGTGTTCCGGTTACCGTCCACGAGCCCGAAATCTACCTGTCGATCCCGTTCGAGGCCGAAGTGCGGGCCGCCGGGCGGGTGATCCGCGCGAAGCCCCCGGCCTATTCGGCAAGCGCGCCTCAGGGCGTCACCGGGGAGATCGCCTACGCACCGGCCGAATATTCCAAATCGATCGGCACCTTGTTCGACAAGAACGCCAAGGCGGTCGCGCCGGAACAGCTGCGCGGCAGGATCGTGGCCTCCGAGGGCTTTGCCTTCCCGCACAAGGTCCGCGAGCTCGAGGCACTCGGCGCGATCGGGGTCATCGCCGTCAATCCCGGCGTCGACATCCATTGGGGCATCTGCACCTCGATCTGGGGCACGCCCGACCTCGACGACCTGCCGCGAAAGCCCACCATCCCGGTCGCGGCCGTGAACAACCCGGACGGGCGCGAGCTGATCGCTCTTGCCGGCAGCGGCGCGCAGGTCACGTTGGCAACGCGTCTCGAAGAGGGGTGGTATCGCCAGAAGCTTCCGGTCGTCGAGATCGAGGGCGGCACCGAGCCGGAGAAGTTCGTGCTCCTGCACGGCCATTACGATTCGTGGGACGTCGGCGTCGGCGACAACGCGACCGGAAACGCGACGCTCCTCGAGATCGCGCGCGTGCTCGCGCGTCACCGCAAGCGGCTGCGGCGTTCGGTGCGGATCGCCTGGTGGCCGGGGCACTCGACCGGCCGCTACGCCGGCTCGACCTGGTACGCCGACGCGTTCGCGATCGACCTCGACGAGAACTGCGTCGCCCAAATCAATTGCGATTCTCCGGGCTGCCGGTGGGCGACGCAGTTCAAGGACGTGTCCTGGATGAAGGAGACCGAGGCCTTCGCGCAGCGGACGATCAAAGCCGTAACCGGCCTCGATGCGCACGGCGAGCGCCCGCACCGGGCGGGCGACTACTCTTTCAACAACATCGGCATCTCGAGCCTCATGATGCTGTCCTCGACCATGCCGGACGCGCTGCGCGACGAGAAGGGTTACTACGCCGTCGGCGGCTGCGGCGGGAACATCGCCTGGCATACCGAGAACGACACGGTCGAGATCGCCGATCGCGGCATCATGCTCCGGGACATCAAGGTCTATCTCGAGATCGCCGGCGGGATCGCCGACGCCGAAATCCTCCCTTTCGATTGGCGGCGCAGCTCGACGAGTTCGTCGAAACGGTCGACGCCTACCAGCAGGCGGCCGGCACCGCCTTCGATCTCGACCCGACGAAAGCAGCCTGCCTTTCGCTTGGTCGCGCGCTTGCCGGCTTCTATGCTGACGTCGAAGCCGGCCGCGTCCAGCCCCGATCGGCAAATGACGTGATCCAGCGCCTGGCGCGGATCCTGGTGCCGATCAACTATACCGGCGTCTCCCGATTCCGGCACGACCGCGATCCCGATCCCGCCGCTGCCGACGATCGCGCTCGCGGCGGAGCTGGAGCGCCAAGCGCCCGACAAGCTCGGCTTCGCCAAGGTGCAGCTGACCCGCGGCCAGAACCGCCTCGTCGCGGCGCTGCGCGACGCCGAGCGCCTTGTCGCTGCGACCGGCTGACGCGAGCGCAGCGCTTCATCTCTCAACGTTCGGCCTTGGCCTCGCCGACGAAGCGCATCTCCACCCCGCCCTCCTCCAGGATCACGCGCGAGCGCAGGAAGGATTCGCCCCAGACCGGGTCGCGCAGGTCGGGCTCGGGCGTATCGAGGCAGGCGATCCCCGCAAGCACGATCGCGCGGGCGCAGTCGATGCAGGGAAAGAAGGTCGTGGTGAGATGGGCGCCCGCGGTCGCGACCCCGCGCCGGGCGGCCTCGAAGATCGCGGCGCGCTCGGCATGCTCCATCCAGACGAAGCGGCCGTCGCCCGCATGCCGCTCCTCCTCGTCGCGAACGCCCGGAGGGAAGGTGTTGCAGGCAGCGATGACGGTGCCCTCGCCCGCGACAAGGACCGCGCCGACCTGCCGAACGCGGTTCGGGCTGCCCCGCGACGCACGCAACGCCGCCTCAACGTTCGCGCCGATCTCTATCCGGCGCCGCTCGGTTTCGGCCATGGCCATTCTCATCCTGCCTCTCGCATCGCTTCAACTTGAGGTGTGCCAGGTGCGTGCCGAGGCGTCGCGAAGCGCCGGATGGCCACAGCCCGCCCCCCAACTCTCCGCTTTGTGGAAGGCAACGCCTGTGTTTCACTCCCGGGACGAGCGGACGGCCTTCGTTCGAGGCCGTCCTGTGGCCGGGGGAGATTGTCATGGCCCAGATCAGTCGGCGTCAAATCCTCCAGGCGATGGCCGCGGCCGCGGGGGCCGGCCCGCTCGTCGCGATCGAGGCCGGCGCGCAGGGCCGGCCCGTCGTCAATCTGCAACTCGGCTGGCTGCTCTCGGGAAACCAGATCGGCGAGGTCTGCGCCAAGGCGATGGGGTTCTACGAGCAGGAAGGCATCGAGCTGAAATTCCAGGCCGGCGGTCCGAACATCGACGGCGTCGCCGTGGTCGCCGCCGGGCGCTTCGAGATCGGGCAGGTGTCGTCGAGCCCGTCGCTCATGCTCGCCGCTTCGCAGGACATTCCGGTCGTGTGCTTCGCGGCCGGAGCGCAGGAGCACCCCTACACGTTCTTCTCGTCGACGAAGAAGCCGGTTCGCGAGCCGAAGGACATGGTCGGCAAGAAGGTCGGCATCCAGGCGACCGGCGTCATCCTGCTGCGCGCGCTCCTGGCGAAGAACAAGATTCCCGAGAAGGACGTGACCATCGTCACGATCGGCGCCGACATGTCGCCCTTGCTCACCGGCCAAGTCGACGTGGTGACCGGCTGGCTGACGAACACCACGGCGCTGAAGGTGCTCGGCGAGCGCGTCGAGCTCCGGCTCTGGGACGCCGGCGTCAGGCTCTATGCGCTGCCCTATTACGCCACCCAGCAGACCATCAAGACGAAGGCTGACATCCTGCAGAAATTCGTGCGCGCGAGCGGCAAGGGCTGGGCCTTCGCGCACGCCAATCGCGACAAGGCGGTGGCGTTCCTGGTCAAGGAGTTTCCGAACCTCGTCGCGGCGGACGAGCGCGAGGCATTGGACGTGATGCTCCGCTATGCCTTCTCGAGTCGCACCGCAGCCGAGGGCTGGGGGACCATGGACCCGAAGGTCTGGCAGGATCAGATCGACCTGTATGCCGAGCTCGGACAGTTCTCGAAGCGGACCCCGAAGCTCGACGAGGTGATGACCCTCGAGATCCTGAAGTCGACGGCCGACGGTCGTCCGAAGATCGGCTGACCCAGTGGCGGCGGCGAGCCTCGCAGCGGCCGGAGCTTCGCCGTCGGCCGCGCCGCTCGGCGTGGCGGAGCCGGCCGCCGTTTCCTGCCGCAACGTGACCGTTCGCTTCGTGACCGACCGCCGCACCGTCACGGCGCTGGAGAACGTCTCCTTCACGATCGAGCGCGGCGGCTTCCTGAGCCTGCTCGGTCCGTCGGGGTGCGGCAAGTCGACCTTGCTCAGGGTCGTCGCCGACCTCGTGCCGGCGACCCATGGCGGCGTCGCGGTGTTCGGCATGAAGCCGCAGGAGGCGCGGCTCAAGCGTCTGCTCGGCTTCGTGTTCCAGGACCCGGCGCTGCTGCCGTGGCGCACGGCGCTGCAGAACGTCGAGCTGCCGCTCGAGGTCGGCGGAGCGAAGGCCCTTCCGGCCGGGAGCCCGACGCCGCGCGAGCTTCTCGGGCTCGTCGGGCTCGACGGATGGGAAGCCAGCTTCCCGCACGAGCTTTCGGGCGGCATGCGGCAGCGCGTGTCGATCGCCCGCGCGCTTCTCGGCGGACCGCGCCTGCTCCTGATGGACGAGCCGTTCGGCGCGCTCGACGAGATCACGCGCGACCGCCTCAACGAGGAGCTGCGCCGGATCTGGGTCGAGACCGGCACCACGATCGTCTTCGTCACCCACTCGGTGTACGAGGCGCTGTTCCTCGGCGAGCAGGTGCTCGTGCTCGCCGCCAATCCCGGCCGCGTCACCGAGCTCGTCGCGGTCGATCTTCCGGCCGACCGGAGCCTCGCCATCCGGGAGACCGAGCCCTTCGTGAAGCTCGCGGCGCGGCTGCGCGACGCGCTCGGGAGAGGAGCATGAACGCGGCAACCGACGTCGCGGCCGAATTGCTGCCGGACGCCGCGGCGGCCGAAGCCGAATTCCTGCGGCGCAAGCAGCGCGAGACCTGGCGCCGCCGCCTGCTTCCGGCCGCCGGCATCCTGTGCGCGCTCGGCGTCTGGGCCGGGCTCGTCTACATCCTCAAGGTGCCGCCCTTCATCGCGCCCTCCCCGGCCGCCGTCGGCGCGACGCTGTGGGCGAAGTCCGGCCTGCTGCTCGCCAATCTCTGGCCGACTGCCGTCGAGGCGATCTGCGGCTTCCTGCTCGGCAACTTCGCCGCCATCGTCATCGCGACCACCTTCGTCCACAAGAAGGGGCTGGAGGAGACGTTCTTCCCGCTCGTCGTGATCATCAACACCATCCCGGTGGTTGCGAAGGCGCCGATCCTGGTGCTTCTGCTCGGCAACGGCATGGAGCCGAAGATCGCGATCGCGGCGCTGATCTGCTTCTTCCCGACGCTCGTCAACATGGTGCGCGGCCTCGAATCGGTGAACCCGCAGGCGATGGAGCTGATGCGCGTCCTGTCCGCCTCGAAGACCGAGGTGTTCTTCAAGCTGCGCCTGTTCAACTCGCTGCCCTACCTGTTCTCGGCGCTCAAGATCTCGGCTTCGACCTCGGTCATCGGCGCGATCGTCGGCGAGTGGATCGGCTCGACGACCGGCATCGGCGCGCTCATCATCCAGGCGACCTACGCCTTCGACTCGGCGCTGCTCTACGCGACCGTGATCGTCGGCTCGTGCTTCTCGATGCTGTTCTTCCTGGCGATCACGCTGGCGGAGCGCGTCGTGGTGCGCTGGCAGGCGCCGGTCCTGCACTGAACCCGGATTTCCCCAAGGAGACGCGATGACACCGACAGATCGCATCGAGGAAGCGCCGGGGCAGGCCCGAATCGTCGCGCGCAGCGATGTCGTGGTGGTTGGCGGCGGTCCGTCGGGGCTCGCGGCGGCGATCGCCGCGCGCCGCGAAGGCTGCTCCGTCACCCTTATCGAGCGCTACCCCTACCTCGGCGGCCTCGCCTCCGGCGGCATGGTGCTGGTTCTCGACGACATGCACAACGGCGACGAGGTCACCGTGCAGGGCATCTGCATGGAGATGATCGAGCGCATGGCGAGCGTCGGGGCTGCCGTCTATCCGCCGCCCGAGGACCGGCGCCAGGGCTGGGACGTCTACGACAAATGGGCGCGGTGGGGCGCCTTCGACTTCCGCTCGCACCTCAAGCCGGCGCCGATCGTCATGGCGGCGGCCTTCGATCCGGATGGCTGGAAGCGCATCTCGAACGAGATGCTGGCGGAGGCGGACGTCGACGTGCGGCTGCACTCCTGGTTCTCGCGCGCGATCGTCAAGGACGGGCGCATCCGCGGCGTGATCTGCGAGACCAAGGCCGGCCGCGAGGCGATGCTCGGCGGCGTGGTGATCGACACCACCGGCGATCTCGACGTCGCCGCCGCTGCCGGCGCGAAGTTCAAGGAAGGCAGGTACATCGTCTCGACCGTCTTCCGCCTCGGCGGCGTCGACACCGACGAGGCCGAGCGCTTCCGCGAAGAGGAGCCGGAGGCCTACGCGCAGATCGACCGCCAGGCGAAGCGCGTCATCGGCGGATCGTGGAACTACTGGTGGCTGAAGACGCCGCTGCCCGGCGTCGTCTGGTGCAACTGCCCGCACATGACGGGCTTCGACGCCCTGAAGGTGGAGGACCTCACGCGGGCCGACTTCGAGGGCCGCAAACGCATCTATGCGTTCGTCGATTTCGTGCGGGCGAACCTTCCCGGCTTCCAGAACACCTTCCTCGTCGACGTCGCGCCGCAGCTCGGCGTGCGCACGAGCCGGCTGCTCCGAGGCGAGTACGTCGTCACCAAGGAGGACGTGCTCGAGCGCGTCCATTTCCCCGACACCGTGGCGCGCGGGCGCGACTACTACACGCCCTACGGGGCGATGCTGCCGAAGGAGGTCGACGGTCTGCTTGTCGCCGGCCGGCACTATTCGGCGACCGAGTCGGCGCAGAAGCAATCGCGCGAGATCCCGCCTTGCATGTCGATGGGCCAATCGGCGGGCGTTGCGGCGGCGCTCGCGCTTGCCGGCGACATACCGGTGAGGCGCGTCGATCCACGCGCGATCTGCGCCCGGGTGCGCGCCCAGGGCGGCGATCCGGGGGACATCCCATCCGCCAACGCCAAGGTCATGGAGAATGCCGCGTGACCGCCCCAACCGAGCTGCCGCTTGCCGGCGTCAAGGTCGTCGACTTCACCCAGGTGATGATGGGCCCGGTCGCGACCCAGGTCCTCGGCGATTTCGGCGCCGACGTGATCAAGATCGAGCGGCCGCCGACCGGCGATCTTTCGCGCACCTCGTTCCCGAACGACCCCGCCGGGCTCACCGGGCCGGTCTACTGCTCGCTCAACCGCAACAAGCGCTCGATCGTGCTCGACACGCGCAAGGACGCCGACAAGGACGCGGTGCTGCGCCTCCTCGACGCGGCCGACGTGGTGGTGAACAATTTCCGCGCCGGCGTCATGGAGCGCATGGGCTTCGGCTACGACCTGCTGTCGAAGCGCAATCCGCGGCTGATCTATGCGGTCGGGACCGGCTTCGGCCTCACAGGGCCCTACGCGCATAAGGGCGGGCAGGACGTGCTCGCGCAGGCGATGTCGGGCGTGATGGCCCGGCGCTCCGATGCCGCCCTGCCGCTTTCCGTCTACTCGACGACCTTTGCCGACTATTCGGCGGGCATGCACCTCGTGCAAGGCGTGCTGCTCGCGCTCCTGCAGCGGCAGAAGACCGGGCGCGGCCAGCTGGTGAGCGTCTCGCTTCTCGACTCCATGCTCGCGGCCCAGACCCAGGAGGCGGCGGCGTTCATGATGCGCGGGCGCGAGGTGAACTGGGGCGCGATGCCGCTCACCGGCGTCTTCGAGACCCTCGACGGGGCGCTCGTGATGGTCGGGGCGTTCAAGGCCGATCCGCTGCGCGACATCGGCGCCGCGCTCGATCTGCCGGCGCTGCACGAGGACGGGCGCTTCCGCGATCACGCCGCCCAGGTCGCCAACAAGGCGGCGCTGCACGCGATCTTCCGCGAGCGCTTCCGGGCCGGGACGACGGCGCATTGGATCGCCCGGCTCGAGGCGCAGGACCTGCTCTGCGCGCCGGTGCGCACGCTCGGCGAGGCGCTCGGCGACGAGCAGACGCGCGTCAACGGCATGATCCTCGAAACCGCGAACCGGGTCGAGACGGTGCGCGTCGTCGGGTCCCCGGTGCACCTGTCCGATGCCGTGGTCAGCGTCAGGATCCCGCCGGCCGAGCTCGGCCAGCACACCGCCGAGGTGCTGGCCGAGATCGGCGGCGCCCGGATCGAAAAGGTCGCTTGATGCCGATCCTCTTTGCGGTCGACGGCGGCATCGCCCGGGTGACGATCGACCGCCCCGAGGTGCTGAACGCCATCGACGCGACGGCCGAGCGCGAGCTTCAGGAGGTGTGGGAGACGATCGAGCGCGACCGCGACATCCGCGCGGTGGTGCTGACGGGCACCGGCGAGCGCGCCTTCTCGACCGGCGCCGACATGAGCGGCGGCAGCGGCCCCGGCGGGCTCGACTATTGGGCGATGCCGCGGCCCGGCGGCTTCGGCGGCATCGCGCTGCGCCAGACGCTGGACGTGCCGGTCATCGCCCGCGTCAACGGACACGCCGTCGGCGGCGGCTTCGAGATGGTGCTTGGCTGCGACATCGTGATTGCCGTCGACGCGGCGACCTTCGGCCTGCCGGAGGCGCGGGTCGGGCGCCTGCCGCTCGACGGCGGCATGACCCTCCTGCAGCGCCAGGTGCCCTTCCGGCAGGCCATGGGCATGCTCCTGACGGGGCGGCGGATCGCGGCCGCCGAGGCCTACCGGATGGGCCTCGTCAACGCCGTCGTTCCTCGCGGCGAGCTCGAGGCCGAGGTCGGCCGCTGGCTCGACGACATCCTCGCCTGCGCGCCGCTCTCGGTCCGTGCGATCAAGCAGGTGGTGCGCCGCACCGCTCATCTCACTGCGGCGGAAGCGCAGGCCCAGCGCCTGCCGGCCCTCGTCGAGGCGCTCGCATCCGAGGATTCGCAGGAGGGCGTGCGGGCCTTCAGGGAGAAGCGAAAGCCGGTCTGGAAGGGACGCTGACGCGCTGTGAACGGCATCGGGTGTGTCCCTTGACCGGGCGCGCGCGCCGGCACGGAGACCTTGGCGTCGGCTGCCGATTCTGCTATCATAGTGATAGCAGGAGGTGGCCTTGGGACAGGTACTGGTCCGGAAGCTCGAGGACGACGTGATCAGGCGGCTGAAGGCCAAGGCCAAGGCGAGCGGCCGCTCGCTCGAGGACCTCGCCCGCAGCGCGCTGCGTGAAGCCGCGAAGCCGTCCCCCGAGGAAGTCTGGGCCGAGATCGACCGGATTCGCGAGATGAATGGGCCGTCGGATTTCAACAGCACGGCTGCGATTCGCGAGATGCGGGACCGTGGCTGGCGTCGTGATGGAGAGGGCTGAATATGGTGGATATCCTCGTCCGGAACGTCGAAGACGACGTGGCTCGCCGCCTGAAGGAGAAGGCCGCGACCGCGGGCACCTCACTGAACGAAGTCGCACGGGAGGCGCTTCGGAAGGACGTGCAGCCATCGAAGGCGGAGGTGCTGGCCGAGATGGACCGCCTCCGGGCAATGAGCCCGTATTCGCCGGTCGATTCAACCGCGTTGATCCGCGAGGACCGGGACAACGATGAGCCTTATCGTTGATGCATCCGTCGCGGTGAAGTGGGTCGCTGAGGAGCCCGGATCGGCGAAGGCGCGCGACCTGATCGGAAGCGGGCAGCGGCTGCTTGCTCCCGACCTCGTGCTCGTTGAAGCTGGAAATGCATTGCGCAAGAAGCTGGCGCGCGGGGTGATCGACCGTGTTCAGGCCTTGAGCGGCGTCCAAATGGTCGAGCGCGCATTCGACGAGTTGTTTCCGGCACGGCCGCTTGTGCATGCGGCCATCCGGCTCGCGTTGGATCTCCGGCATCCCGTTTACGACTGCGTCTATCTCGCCCTTGCGGCGCGAGAGAGCCTGGCGGTGTTCACTGCGGACGAGCGCCTGTTCCGCGTGGCACGCGGCGCCGGGGTCGAAGCGCGTCTTCTGTAAGCCACCTACCCCTATCCCTTCACGAGCTCGACCCGGCAGTTCTTCGCGCGGCCCTCGCTCGTGCCGTTGTCGGCGAGCGGCTTTGCTGGACCGTGGCCGGTGCTCGACAGGCGGGCGCGGGCGATGCCGCCGGCGGCGATCGCCTCGAGGACCGCGGCGGCGCGGTCGCGTGAGAGCTTCTCGTTTAACGGCCGCGGCCCGACATCGTCGGTGTGGCCCTCGATCGAGAGCTTGAGCGTCGGGTTCTCCTTCAGAAGCTTGACGATTTCGGCGACGGTCTTTGCCGCCTCGGGCTTCAGCGCCGCCTTGGCGCCGTCGAAGCCGACGTAGAGGGCGACGCGGCCTTCCCTGTCGAGCGCGCTCTTCAGCGCCGCGGCTTGGGGCGGCGGCAGCGTCGCCGGGAACGGCTTCTCCTCGATCGCCCGGACCTCGATCTCGCCGTCCTGGCTGTAGACGCGGACCCAGATCGTTTGGCCGTTCTGCTCGAGCCGCGCCACGGTGGTGCGCGGGTCGGTGTAGAGCAGCGCGGCGGCGAGGAGGCCGAGCGCGGCGCGGTAGTTCTCCTGGATTTCGGCGTCGCTCGCCGCCTCTGCGCCGGGCTTGAGGCTATAGGCGACGACGTATTTCGCGCCCTGCGCCGGGATCTCGGTCACCTCCTCCTCGCCGCGAACGGCGAAGCCGAGCTCGTCGAAGGCCTTCTTCTCCGGCGTGCCGGCGGCGTAATTCGGCATGTGCCCGAGGAGGCGGTAGTCGGGGCCGGAGGGCGGCGTCAGCGTCAGCTTCAGCGCCTGCTTCACGACCGTCACGACGTCGATGTCGGTCTCCTGGCTGTAGACCTTGAGCCAGGTCTCCTCGGGCCCGCGCGCGAGCTTTGCGACCGTGTTGCGCTCGTCGGTGTAGAGGATCTGCGCCCCGAGCTTGCGCAGCTCTTCGCGGTAGCGCGATTGGATGTCGAGATCGCTCGCGGTCTGGGCACCCTCCTTTGCCGCGTAAGACTGACGGCAGGTTCGCCCCTTGATCTCGACGCTCTCGATCTCGTCGGCCTTGCGCAGCGAGAACTCGGCAACGTCGTAAGGCCGCACCTCCGCCTCGGCGGCGGCGGCATAGTTCGGCATCGCGCCGAGCGGCGGGCAATCGGTCGCCGCGAAGGCGGCCGAGGCGAGAGCGAGGTGGAAAAACGCCCCGGAAAGAAGTGCAGCCTTAAAGCTCATTTCGCGCGCTGTCCGCTGACGAGAGAGAGAGCGAGCGCACGGGCCCCTACGGGCATCGCGCACTCCCGGCCTCTATCGAGGTGAGCCGGAGGATGACGCCGCCGCGGGGCAGGAGCAAGCGCCGCCTCGCTCCGCCTTGCAAGGGCGGCGTTGGGGGTGAGAGTCGCATGCAGCCCTGTCAGATATGGCACAGATCGGCGACGCCTTCCGGCGCTCGACTCCCGCTCCGGCTTTCGGGCAATGAACCTCATCGGCATCCCATTCTTTTCGCTCTCCTCCACCCCCACCCCTACCCTTGCAAAGGGAGGGGGTAGGCGTGCGTCAACGTTCTCGCGGTCCTTTCGGCCCGAGCTATGGTTCGGAAGGGTCGAGGGGGTGCGCGGGGCGCGACGGCTCGATCCTAATTTATAGACGGGAGCCTATCGGCGCCCCGCGCGCGGTGTTCTGCGCCAACGCCGGGGCCGGGCTGTGCCCGGCGGCGATCGGACGAGTGACTGAGCCGCTGACGGCTCTCCTGGCCCGTGCCGCGTGTTCCCCGTGTGGCGCCCGGACCAGGGCATGCGTTCCCCGGCGCGGCACCGGTCCCATCCCACGTCACGACGCCTCGCGATTCGCGCCCCTCGGGTGGACAGGACGGGCACAAGCAAGCACATTAGGAATATATTGTCAAGGACTATTTTCTAAGGAAGACTCTTCGCGCGTCATGCCCGGGCTCGGCCCGGGCATCCACGCCTTTTGCCGGGAGAGGCCATGCTCTTCCAGAATCGAGCACCGTCGCGCCGGCTGAGCGCGGCTTGCGCCGCGCGGCGCGCCTTCGATGCGCAAGTCGTGGATGGCCGGGCCAAGCCCGGCCATGACGCAGAGGGGAGAGCCGCGCAAGGAAGCGCCGGCTCGGAGATCATCTTCCGCGCTGTCCTTTCAGCATCCTCGCCACGCTCAGGTCTTCGTCGATGTCCGGCCAATGGATGCCGAGCGGCGAAATTTCGTAGTTCTCGCGCTGCGCCCCAGAGGCCTTCGCGAGCCGCGGGTACCATTCGAGCGGGGTGGCAATTCGCCGGCCGTCGGCGAGCGCGACAACCAGCTCGGTGGGGGTGAACGCAACCGAGGCGGCACGCAGATCCCCGATCTCAATTTCCAAAATGCTCATTCCAGCGTTCCATAAACTCGTCGCGATGTTCTCTCAGGTGCCGAATGATAGGACCAAGCTCGTGGTCCCGGAAGCCCGCATTGATCGCCAGGCCAAGACCATGCAGCCAGAACTTTGCTTCCTTGTCGCCGCCTTGACGTGAACGTGCGCAGGTTCGTCACCCTCATTCGAGTAAAAGAAGGCGCGGTGCGCGCCCAGCGAAGAACGACCGGCAATCCGACCCTCGGCCCTACAACGGTATATTGTCGTGCTTCTTCCACGGCTGCTCGACCGCCTTCTCGCGCAGCATCGCGAGCGCCCGCGCGACGCGGCGGCGCGTCGAATGCGGCATGATGACCTCGTCGATGTAGCCGCGCTCCGCCGCCACGAAGGGTGACATGAAGCGGTCCTCGTATTCCTTGGTGCGGGCGGCGATCGTCTCGGCGTCGCCGCCGCGGAAGATGATCTCGACGGCGCCCTTCGCGCCCATGACGGCGATCTGCGCCGTCGGCCAGGCGTAGTTGACGTCGCCGCCGATATGCTTCGAGGCCATGACGTCGTAGGCGCCGCCGAACGCCTTGCGGGTGATGATGGTGACGAGCGGCACGGTCGCCTGCGAGTAGGCGAAGAGCAGCTTCGCGCCGTGCTTGATGAGGCCGCCATATTCCTGCGCCGTGCCGGGCAGGAACCCCGGCACGTCGACGAGGGTCACGATCGGGATCGAGAACGCGTCGCAGAAGCGCACGAAGCGCGCGCCCTTGCGCGAGGCGTCGGCGTCCAGCACCCCGGCGAGCACCATCGGCTGCTGCGCCACGATGCCGATGGTGCGGCCCTCGATGCGGGCAAAGCCGGTGACGATGTTCCGGGCGTAGGCCTCCTGGATCTCGAAGAAGTCGCGCTCGTCGGCGATCTTCAGGATCAGCTCCTTGATGTCGTAGGGCTTGTTCGGGTTGTCCGGCACGAGCGTGTCGAGCGACATCTCGACCCGGTCCGGATCGTCGAAGGACGGCCACTCCGGCACGCCGTCGGCGTTGTTCGCGGGCAGGAAGTCCATCAGCCGGCGGATCTGCAAGAGCGCCTCGACGTCGTTGTCGTAGGCGCCGTCGGCGATCGACGACTTCGTCGTGTGGACCTTGGCGCCGCCGAGCTCTTCCGCCGTGACGATCTCGTTCGTCACCGTCTTTACGACCTCGGGGCCGGTGACGAACATGTAGCTCGTGTCGCGCACCATGAAGATGAAATCGGTCATCGCCGGCGAGTACACGTCGCCGCCGGCGCACGGTCCCATGATCACCGAGATCTGCGGGATGACGCCGGACGCGACGACGTTGCGCCGGAACACCTCGCCGTATCCGCCGAGCGCCGCGACGCCCTCCTGGATGCGCGCCCCGCCGGCGTCGAACAGGCCGATGATCGGCGCGCGGGCCTTGAGCGCCATGTCCTGGATCTTGGTGATCTTCTGCGCGTGCGTCTCCGACAGCGAGCCGCCGAACACCGTGAAGTCCTTCGAGAACACGAACACGGCGCGGCCGTTGATCGTGCCCCAGCCGGTGACGACGCCGTCGCCCGGGATCTTCGACGTCTCCATGCCGAAGTCGGTCGCCCGGTGCTGGACGAACATGTCGAGCTCCTCGAAGGAGCCGTGGTCCATCAGGAGCTCGATTCGCTCGCGCGCCGTGAGCTTGCCGCGGGCATGCTGCGCCGCGATGCGGCGCTCGCCGCCGCCGAGACGGGCTTCCTTGCGCCGCTCTTCGAGCCTCTCGAGGATGTGCTTCATGCGCTCCCGCCCGCCAGATCATCCGGCGGAGGGCATAGCATGAGCCATTGGGTGCGTCATTCCGGACGCCCCAGGGGCTAAGCGCGGGATCGGATCAGACCGCCGGCCGCAGGGGTGCCGGCTTGTTCAAGGACCGCAGCGCGAAGGCGGCGGCGATCATCAGGATGCCGCCGGCGAGCACGCTGAAGGCATTCGGTCCGAGGATCGAGAACCACTGCGTGTAGAAGTGGATGCCGGCGAACACCGCGGCGACATTCACCACCCAGCGCCGGTTCGAGCGCACCCCCCAGACGCCGACCGCGATCAGCGCCAGCGCCCACGCGATGGAGAACACGCCGGACGGGATCATGGCGCCGCCGCGGCGCATCATGCCGACCGTGTCCTCGTTCAGGGATACGGCACGCACCAGACGCAGGTTGTCGCCCCAAAGCGAGCCGATCCAGAACCCGAAATTCACCAGCACCACCGACATGCGGGCGGCCGCGATCGCGATGCGCTCGTAATCGGCGCGCACCCGCAGCGACACGAGATAGAGCGCCAGCGCCAGACCTGAGAACAGCACGATGGTGACGGTCGGCTCCTGGATCGAGAGCGAATACATCGCATGCACGTACCCGGTTCGGGCCCCGAGGCAGCCGGCAAGCGACACGACCGAAAGCGCCGCCATCAGGCTCGATCGCGTCAGCACGGCCGTCGCGGCGAAGGCCGCCGTGATGACGAGCGCGGCGCGGAGCGAGCCGTTCTCCAGCACCAGCAGCCCGCCCGCCCCGGTGAGCGCGCCGACGATGATCAGGGTCTGCGACAGGAGACTCCAGAGATCGCCGGGCCGGAATCGGAGCAGCAGCCCGACAGCGAAGACGATGCCGCCGATCGCCGCCGCCGCCGAGGCGCTGAAGTTGAACGCCGTCAGCATGACGGCGACCGCGCCGACGCTCGCGGCGATGACGCCGAAGCCGGTCAGGATGGTGAGGCCGAGATTGCCGGTGTCGTGCGCGGCGAGCGCCTTCAGGCGCTCGGCATCGGCCAACGTGAGGCGGCCCTCTTCAACGAGCTTCGACAGGTCGAGCGTGATCTTCATGGCTCATGCCCACACGAGCCGGAATGTTGTGGCGCAATTCCGTGACGCCGGCCGGCCGTTCATTGCGCAATTCTCGGCGAAAATTGTCAACGAAAGCGGAATCAATCCGAATGCCGGCCTCAACCCAGGCTTACGGCCTTGCGCCGTCTACTCCCGTCTCGCCTCAGCTCGGGAGAAGCTGTCATGGACGAGAGACGAGAGAGCCAGCGCCACCGGACCTTCCTGGCCGGCAAGGTCATCTTCGGCGCCAACCGGTTCCAGATCGATTGCTCGGTCCGGGACCTCTCGAGCGGCGGCGCGCGGCTGTCGCTTGCCGATCCGCTCGCCGTCCCGAGCGTCTTCGAGCTCCACCTGCCGGCCCGCGGCACCGTGGTGCGGGCCGAGGTCAGGTGGCGCAAGGGCCGCGAGATCGGCGTCATGTTCCGGGCCGTGCTGCGCCGGCCGAGCGCCGAGCCGCTCCGCCTCGCCGAAGCTGTCTAGCGCGCCCTCCTCTCCCCGCTTGCGGGGAGAGGGCTTCGCGGCGAGGCCGCGAAGCTAGCCCCGAAGGGGCGAGGGTGAGGGGCTATCGACGTTTGTGCTCGAGCGTCGACATCCCCTCACCCGCTCGGGCTTTCGCCCGAGTCGGCCTCTCCCCGCAAGCGAGGCGAGGAGGTTACCCGCTGAGCGCGTAGATCGTCGCGGCGGCCCGGAACTCCGCCTCGCGGGCGGCGCGCCGGCGCATCGCCTC
>JAJKJG010000194.1 GCA_021154065.1 Methylobacterium sp. | reverse complement strand
GGCCTCCCGAGCCCGGGGTTCGCGTGACCCCGGCCGCAGGCGCCGCTCCCGTCCCACCCTAACGACGCCTCGCGAGAGCGTCCCCCGGCGGACGGGACGGGAGAGACATAGGACATCGTTCCAGGGCTGTCAAGGACTAATTTCAGAAATATTGCCACTGCAGGCTCGTACGACGAAACCGGTGGATAGCCGGCGGCGCGGGCTCGACGGCGTCGACGCAGCTGCTGTTATGGCGCCCTCGGACCGATGCCGCGATGCCAGACCCCGCCGAAACGCCGCCAGCCTCCGGGAACGACCGCTTCAACAACGCCATCGCGATCATCGTCGCGCTGATCTCGGCGTTCCTCGCCGTATCAAAGATCAAGGACGACAACGTCGTCCAGGCGATCCAGCGCGCCCAGGCGCTCACCGTCGACGCCTGGAGCCAGTACCAGGCGAAGCGCATGCGGCAGTTCGAGCTCGACCTCGAGGTGGTGCGCGCCGACGCGCTCATCCGCGACGGTGTCCTCAAGGACACGCCCGAGAACCAGGCCATGACCGAGGGGTGGCGGAAGGAGATCGACCGCTACAAGGGCGAGCTGAAGGAACTGTCGGATGCGGCGAACGGCTACGAGGCCGATTTCAAGCGCCACAACGAGACCGACGATCTGTTCGATTTCTCCGAGAGCTTCCTGACGCTGGCACTCGCGCTCCTTGCCGTTGCGGCGCTGACGCGCATCGGCTGGCTGCTTGGCCTCGCCGCCGGCGCCGGCATCGTCGGCTTCATCTTCGGGATGGCCGGGTTTCTCCGATGGGGGATCATCAGGCCCGAATGGCTGTCGATGCTGTTGGGGGCGTGAGCCGCCGCTTTTCTGCCGTCCGGATCAGCCGTCGCCCGCAACCGGGCGCTCCCTGCCGTCACTCATCCTCGCCGAACCGCCCCGCGACGAGTCCGGCGATCGCCCCGAGGCAAGCCTCGGCGTCCTCGCCCTTCGCCGTCACGGTGATGGTCGTGCCCTGCGCGGCGCCGAGCGTCAGGATGCCCATGATCGAGCGTCCGCCGACGGTCTCGCCGCAGCGGGTTACGGTGACGTCGGAGGCGAAGCGCTCGACGGTCTGCACCAGTTTCGCCGAGGCGCGGGCGTGCAGGCCCTTGCGGTTGACGATCTTGAGCTCGCGGGCGAGCGCGCCTTCCGGAATGGAGGCCGGCGGGCAATCCTCCGCCTCGGCGCCGTCGACGAGAAACGCGCTCACTTTCCGGCGAGCACGCGCGACGCCACGTTGATGTATTTGCGGCCGGCCTCCTGGGCGTGGAGGACCGCCTGCCCCAGGGGCTCCTCGTCGCGCACGCTCGCGAGCTTGATCAGCATCGGCAGGTTGATGCCGGCGACGACCTCGACCGAGCCGCCGTTCATGCACGACAAGGCGAGGTTCGACGGCGTGCCGCCGAACATGTCGGTGAGCACCACCACGCCCTCGCCGGTGTTGACGCGCTTCACCGCCGCGACGATGTCCTTGCGGCGGGACTCCATGTCGTCCTCGGGGCCGATGGTGATGGTCTCGATCTGCGTCTGCGGACCGACCACATGCTCGAGAGCGGACCTGAACTCCGTCGCGAGCTGCCCGTGCGTGACGAGCACCATTCCGATCATGATGGCTTAGGTTCCAACGCCCTTTCGGGGCGGGCCGCTATTTTGTGCACTGCGAAGCGAAGCGCAAGGCATATGCGACGAATTGCTCATAGGTGTGTCATTCCGGCGTCGCAAAGCCCGTTCAGGCGCCACTGCACCCGCTCTGCGATTCCCTCATCGGCGAGCGAGACCAGCCGCGGAAGAGCGATCCCGGCGACGATCGCGACAGCGTCCGCCGCCTCCGGCAGCCGCGCCGGCGCCCCTTCGGCACAGTCGACGACGAGCCGCACGACCGCGGCCGGCTCGTGCGCCAGGCCGACGATGCCGACGCCCCGGACCTCGAGGCGCCCCTCGATCGGCTTGACCGGGCGGGCGACGAGACGCCCGTTCAGGGCCGCGACCTCGACCCGGTCGTCGCCGACGAGCCGGCCGAAGCGGCCGGCGAGCGCGGCGCCGGCGATAAGCGCGCCGGCGAGGCTCGACTTGCCGCTGCCCGAGGCACCGCGGATCAGGATCCCGGCCTCGCCGATCACGACGCAGGTGGCGTGGATCCGCATCCGGCTTCTAGGGCGCGATGACTTCTCGTCTGGTCGTCATCCCGCTCTACCTCCTTGTTGGGCATGATCTTTGTCCCGAAAACCGGTAGCCGCTTTTCGGGATCATGCTTTAGCCGAGCGGCGGCAGGCGGACGCTGAAACGGGCTCCGAGCCGCCGCGGCTCGCCGTCGGAGCCCGGCGGCCCGAGCCGGTTCTCGGCCTTGATGTGCCCCCGGTGCGCCTCGACGATCTGGCGCGAGATCGACAGGCCGAGCCCCGAGTTCTGGCCGAAGCCCTGGTCCGGCCGATCGGTGTAGAAGCGCTCGAAGACGCGCTCGAGCGCGTGCGGGGGGATGCCCGGCCCGTCGTCGTCGACGACGACCTCGATCGCGCCGGGGCCGCGCCGGAGCGAAACCCGCACGGTGCCGTCGGCGGGCGAGAACGAGCGGGCGTTGTCGACGAGGTTGCTGAACACCTGCGCCAGCCGGCTGTCGTGGCCGAAGACGAAGAACGCGTCCTTGGCCATCGGATGCGGCTCGACCTTGAGGGCGATGCGCGGATCGTGCTCGCGCCGGCGCTCGTTCGCGATCGTCACCACGGCGTCGAGGAGCCGCGCCATGTCGACCGGCTCGGCGTCGGCGCGGGCAAGCTCGGCGTCGAGGCGGGAGGCGTCGGAAATGTCGCTGATCAGCCGGTCGAGGCGGCGGACGTCGTGCTGGACGATGGCGAGCAGGCGGCCGCGCGATTCGTCGCTGCGGGCGAGCGGCAGCGTCTCGACGGCGCTGCGCAGCGAGGTCAGCGGGTTCTTGAGCTCGTGGGCGACGTCGGCGGCGAAGCGCTCGATCGCGTCGATGCGGCTGTAGAGGGCGCGGGTCATCTCGCGCAAGGCGCCGGAGAGATGCCCGATCTCGTCCGAGCGGGCGGTGAAATCCGGGATCTGCTCGCGCGCCTTGATGCCGCGGCGGACCCGCTCGGCGGCCTCGGCGAGGCGCCGCACCGGCCCGGCGATGGCGCCGGCGAGCAGCATCGACAGCACGATCATGACGAGCGCCGCGACGAGGAAGACCTGCAGCAGGGCGAAGCGCTCGGAGGCGATGATCTTGTCGATGTCGCCGCCCTGCGTCGAGAGCAAGAGCGCGCCGCGCACCGAGCGGAAGCGCTGCACCGGAACCGCCACCGAGACGATGGTCTCGCCGCGGGCGTTCTGGCGCACGACGGTGGCGCGCGCGCCGCCGAGCGCCTGGCGCACCTCGGGCAGCGTCTTGCCGTCGCTCGGGCCGATCTCCTCGAGCGGCGGGCGATCCTTCTGGAACAGGCCGCGGATCTTGTACCAGGTGCGCTCGACGAAGCTCTCGTCCTTCTTGCGCAGCGGCGGCAGGTCGAAGCGCAGGACGTCGCCGCGCGAGTAGAGGTTGCGCGAATCGAGCAGCAGGCCGCCCTCGCGGTCGTAGATCAGCGCCCGCGTGCGGGTCGGGCTGACGAGGCGGCGCAGCAGCGGCGCGACGCGCTCGGGGTTGAGCGAGAACTCGAGCGGCGACAGCGCCTCCTCGCCGAGGGGCGAGCTCTCGCCGGCCTGCATCTGCAGCAGCCGGTCGGGGTCGATGTTGATGGTGTCGGAATCGACCGTGGCCGAGGCGGCGATGGCGCCGGCGATGATTTCGCTCTGCGTCAGGAGGCTCTGGACGCGGGCCTCGATCAGGCCCTGGCGGAACTGGTTGAGGTAGAGGAAGCCGACGAGGAGGGCGACGAGGCCGGCGAGGTTGAGCACCACGATGCGGCGCGTGAGACTCGAGGAGGCGCGCTGCACGAGCAGGCGCCACATCGCCCGGACGCGGGTGAGGAGGCGCAGGCGCCGCATGCGCCGCCGGCGCGGGCTCCGCGCCGGGATGTCGACCGGGGTGGTGGCGTCCATGGCCGGTGCGGCTCGGGCCTCGGGGCTCAGCTTTCCTTGAAGCGGTAGCCGACGCCGTAGAGGGTCTCGATCATGTCGAAGGCGTTGTCGACGACCTTGAACTTCTTGCGCAGGCGCTTGATGTGGCTGTCGATGGTACGGTCGTCGACATAGACCTGGTCGTCATAGGCCGCGTCCATGAGGGCGTTGCGGCTCTTGACGACGCCCGGGCGCTGGGCGAGCGCCTGCAGGATCAGGAACTCGGTGACGGTGAGCGTGACGGGGTCGCCCTTCCAGGTGCAGGTGTGGCGCTCCGGATCCATAACGAGCTGGCCGCGCTCGAGGGCCTTTGCCGAATCCTCCTTCGGCGCGGTCTGGTCCTTTGGCGCGAAGCGGCGCAGCACCGCCTTGACGCGCTCGACGAGAAGGCGCTGCGAGAACGGCTTCCGGATGAAGTCGTCGGCGCCCATCTTGAGCCCGAAGAGCTCGTCGATCTCCTCGTCCTTGGAGGTCAGGAAGATCACCGGCAGGTCGGATTTCTGGCGCAGCCGCCGCAACAGCTCCATGCCGTCCATGCGCGGCATCTTGATGTCGAAGATGGCAAGATCCGGCGGCGAATGGCGCAACCCGTCGAGCGCCGAGGCGCCGTCGGTGTAGGTCTGGATGCGGTAGCCTTCCGCTTCGAGCGCGATCGAGACGGAGGTCAGGATGTTGCGATCGTCGTCGACGAGGGCGATGGTGGGCATGGACACGATCCCTTGGACGCCTGCGCGGCCGGGAGAACCCACGCCGCGCGCTGCTCATCGGATGCTGTGGGCGTCAGCGATCTGGCCTAATTAAGGCTTTTGGGCGCCGACCGCCACCTCCCGAGGGGTCCGGCCAAGCCGACGGTCGGCTCTCGTCCGCAGCCGATAGCGCGCTGTTGCGGATAAAGTCGCTCAGTGACGTGCCGGCCGCACCAGCGGCTGCCCGAAGCTTGGTTTTCTCCTCCGCGGACAGGCGCAGATGGACCTTTTCTGTGAGAGCCGGTCGGGTCATAGCTGTCGCACAGAGTAAGCACCGGACGCTGCGATGGAAAGCGCCTCTCCCCCCGCCCCCGAGTTCGACGCCGTCGGAATCGCAAAATCCCTCCTCCGCGCCATCCGGGCGGGGGCGCTCGCGACGCTCGACCGGGTCGGCGGGTTCCCCTTCGCCTCGCTCGTCACCGTCGCGACGGATCACGACGGCTCGCCGCTGCTGCTCACGTCGCGGCTCTCGGTCCACACGCAGAACCTCGAGCAGGACTCCCGCGCCTCCATCCTGTTGGCGGAACGCGGCAAGGGCGATCCCCTGGCCCATCCGCGGCTGACGGTCGTCGGGCGGGCGGAGCGGACCTCGGACGAGCGCGTCCGCGAGCGCTTCCTCGCCCGCCATCCGAAGGCGAGGCTCTATGCCGGCTTCGGCGATTTCTCGTTCTGGCGCCTGGAGATGACGGCGGGCCACCTCAACGGCGGCTTTGCCCGGGCGAAGGACCTGACGGCGGCCGAGATCCGCACCGACCTCACCGGCGCCGAGGCGCTTCTCGCCGCCGAGGCGAGCGCGATCGAGCACATGAACGCCGACCATCGCGAGGCGCTGGCGCTCTACGCGACGCGGCTCGCCGGGGCGCCCAAGGCCGAGTGGCGCGCGACCGGCCTCGACCCCGAGGGCCTCGACCTTGCGGCCGGCGACCGCACGGTGCGGGTGCCTTTTGGGCATCGCATCACCGGGCCGGGCGAGCTGCGCAAGGTCCTGAAGGCGATGGCTGACACGGCGCGGGCGGCGCCGCCGTGAAACCGAAGCTTGGCCATGCGCGTTCACCTTAACGCGGCGACGGCATTGACCGGAGGACAACCGCTTCTATTCCAGGCCTTTGAACCTTGAGCGGCCGGGCCGGACGGTCTATCGAGCAGCCGCAAAGCACAACGAGCCGGCGGCCCGCCCGGGGCCGCGCCGCCGCGGAACGGGCGGCAAGCGGCCGAGGAGGATGCCCGTGGAGAATTTCGGCGTCTACAACAGCGCCCATGGCGCTGACCGGTTCGGCTTCCGCAACCTCAAACGCCTGTTCTGGAACCTCGAGGCGCCTGCCCTCTACGAGCACGCGCTCGCGAACCGCGAGGCCCAGCTGATCCGGGGCGGCGCGCTCGCCGCCGACACCGGCGTCCACACCGGCCGCTCGCCGCGCGACAAGTTCGTCGTCCGCGACGCCAAGACCGAGAACGAGGTCTGGTGGGACAACAACGCCGCGATCACGCCCGAGCAGTTCGAGCTCCTCCTCGGCGACTTCCTCGGCCACGCCGAGGGCAAGGACCTCTTCGTCCAGGACCTCTTCGGCGGCGCCGACCCCGCGACCCGCGCGCGGGCGCGGGTCTTCACCGAATACGCCTGGCACTCGCTCTTCATCCGCAACCTCCTGCGCCGCCCGAGCTATGACGAGCTTGCCGGATACGTGCCGGACCTCACGATCGTCGACCTGCCGTCCTTCAAGGCGGAGCCGGCCCGCCATGGCACGCGCAGCGACACCGTGATCGCCGTCGACTTCGGCCGCAGGATCGTGCTCATCGGCAACTCGTCCTATGCCGGCGAGATGAAGAAGTCGGTCTTCACCTATCTCAACTACATCCTGCCGAAGATGGGCATCATGCCGATGCACTGCTCGGCGAATGTCGGCCGCGGCGGCGACGCGGCGATCTTCTTCGGCCTCTCCGGCACCGGCAAGACGACGCTGTCGAGCGATCCGAACCGCATCCTTCTCGGCGACGACGAGCACGGCTGGGGGCCGAACGGCATCTTCAACTTCGAGGGCGGCTGCTACGCCAAGACCATCCGCCTGTCGCGCGACGCCGAGCCCGAGATCTACGCCACGACCGAGCGCTTCGGCACCGTGCTCGAGAACGTCGTGTTCGACCCGGTCACCCGCCTGCCCGATTTCGACGACGCGACGAAGACCGAGAACGCGCGTTGCGCCTATCCGATCGACTTCATCCCGAACGCCTCGGAGACCGGCCGCGCCGGCCATCCCCGCAACATCGTCATGCTGACCGCCGACGCCTTCGGCGTCCTGCCGCCGATCGCCAAGCTTACCGGCGCCGAGGCCATGTACCATTTCATCTCTGGCTACACCGCCAAGGTCGCCGGCACCGAGAAGGGCCTGAAGGGCCCGGAGGCGACGTTCTCGACCTGCTTCGGCGCGCCGTTCATGCCGCGCCATCCCTCCGTGTACGGCAACCTCCTGCGCGATCTCATCGCCCGCCACCACGTCGACTGCTGGCTCGTCAACACCGGCTGGACCGGCGGCGGCGTCGGGGTCGGCCGGCGCATGCCGATCCGGGTCACGCGGCGGCTGCTGACCGCCGCGCTCGACGGCTCGCTCTCGCGCGCCGATTTCCGCCGCGACCCCTATTTCGGCTTCGCGGTCCCGACCTCGGTGCCGGGCGTCGAGCCGCATATCCTCTATCCGGTCAAGACCTGGCAGGACAAAGCCGCCTTCGCCGAGACGGCAAAGCGCCTCGTCGCGATGTTCGAGGCGAACTTCAAGCGCTTCGAGGCGCATGTCGACGCCGACGTGAAGGCGGCGGCGCCGCAGATGTCGATCGCGGCGTGACGCCGACGCGTCATCCCGGAGGGCGCGAAGCGCCGATCCGGGATATTGCGCCGACGCAGAGCCAATCCCGACGAGATCCCGGATCGCCGCTCGCGCGGCGTCCGGGATGACGAGGCGGGTCTGATGGACGTTCTCGTCGTCGGCGCCGGCGTCGTAGGCCTCGCCTGCGCCCGCGCGCTCGCGTTGCGCGGCCACGCCGTCATCGTCGCCGAGAAGACCGCCGGCATCGGCAATGGCGTGTCGTCGCGCAACAGCGAGGTCATCCACGGTGGGATGTATTATCCGACTAACTCGGTGCGCGCGCGCCACTGCGTCGCCGGGCGGCGCTTGCTCTACACCTACTGCGAGAGCCACGGCGTGCCGCACAAGAAATGCGGCAAGCTCATCGTCGCGACGAACGACCTCGAGCGGGCGAAGATCGAGAGCATCCACCAGCAAGGCGTGGCGAACGGCGTCGAGGGGCTGGCGCTCGTCGGCGGCAACGAGCTGCGCGCCATGGAGCCCGAACTTTCGGCGATCGCGGCGGTGCATTCGCCGGAGACCGGCATCATCGACAGCCACGCTTTCATGCTGGCCCTCCAGGGCGACCTCGAGGACGCCGGCGGCGTCATCGCCTTCAACACCACGATCGAGCGGCTGACCCGCGCCGGACGTGGCTGGGAGGTCCACTTCGGCGGCGCCGAGGCGGGCGAAATGCCGCTCGACGCGGTCGTCAACAGCGCGAGCCTCGGCGCGCAGGCGCTGGCGCTCGCAACCGACGGCTATCCCCCGGAGCGCGTGCCGAAGCTCGTATTGGCGAAGGGCAATTATTTCGGCTGCCTCGGGCGGCCGGCCTTTTCGCACCTGATCTATCCGGCGCCGGTCGAGGGCGGTCTCGGCACGCACCTGACCCTCGATCTTGCCGGACGCATGCGCTTCGGCCCGGACGTCGAGTGGATCGAGGAGGAGGCCTACGAGGTCGACCCGAACCGGGCGGCGCTGTTCTACGCCTCGATCCGGCGCTGGTGGCCGGGGCTGCCCGACGGCGTGCTGGTTCCGGATTATTCCGGCATTCGCCCGAAGCTCACGGGTCCGGGCGAGCCGCCGGCCGATTTCGTCATCGACGGGCCGGCCGAGCACGGCCTCTCGGGCCTCGTCCACCTCTTCGGCATCGAATCGCCCGGGCTGACGTGCGCGCTGTCACTGGCCGAGGACGTGGCCGGACGGGTGGCGCCGTAGCTCGCGAAAACGCGAGAGCCTGGAACGCCTCAGAAATACCGCCACCACACATAGACGTGGCTGATCGCGACGCTGACCAGCATCATCGGGAACGCGTACAGCGTGTACTTGACGAAGCTGAAATTGATGCCGTTGCGCTCGGCGATGCCGGCGACGGTGAGGTTCGCCGAGGCGCCGATCAGCGTGCCGTTGCCGCCGAGGCAGGCGCCGAGCGACAGGCACCACCACAAGGGCTGGATGTTGTCCGGGCCGAAGGCCGGCGCCAGGTTCTTGATCAGCGGGATCATGGTCGCGACGAACGGGATGTTGTCGACGATCGCCGAGAGCACCGCCGAGGCCCACAGGATGGCGTAGCCGGTCCTCGCCAGGTCGCCGCCGGTCGCGGCGACGAGCTGGTCGGCGAGAAGCTTCAGGAGCCCGCCGACCTCGACGCCGTGCACGACGACGAACAGGCCGATGAAGAAGAAGATCGTGATCCACTCGACGTCCGAGAAGGTCTTGTGGATGTTCTGCGAGGCGTGCTCGCTCTCGTGCTGCTTGTTGTCGAGGAACATCAGCACGGCGGCGCCGAACATCGCGACCGTCGCCGGCTCGACCCGCAGCGGCCGCGCGAAGACGAAGCCGAGGATCACGACGCCGATCACCACGAGCGACTGCTTGAGCAGGACCGGATCGAGGATCGTGTCGCCGGCGTGCATCGCCATGACCCGCGCCTCCGCCTCCGGCGTTGCCTTCATGTCCTTGCCCCAGAGCAGGTGGATCATCACGAGCTGCGCCGCCATGACGACGACGATCACCGGCGTCAGATGGATCAGGAACTGGTTGAAGGAGAGCCCGACGAGCGAGCCGATCAGGATGTTCGGCGGATCGCCGATGAGCGTCGCGGTGCCGCCGATGTTCGAGGCGAACACCTCGGCGAAGAGGTAGGGATAGGGCGGAACCTTGAGCTCGCGGGTGATTGCGAGCGTCACCGGCACGATCAGAAGCACCGTCGTAACGTTGTCGAGGAGCGCCGAGAGCACCGCGGTCACGACCTGGAGCAGGAGCAGGATGCCGGCCGGGTGCGCCTTTGCCTTCTTTGCCGCCCATACCGCCATGTACTCGAACATGCCGGAGCGGCGCGAGATCGAGACCAGGATCATCATGCCGGTGAGGAGACCGATGGTGTTGAAGTCGATCCCGCGGATCGCCTCTTCCTGGTTCAGCACGCCGACCAGGATCATCACGCCGGCGCCGAGAAGCGCGATGATCGACCGGTTGACCTTCTCGGTGATGATGGTCGCGTAGGTGATCAGGAGCAGGACGGTCGAAACCCACATCGGGTCAAGACCGAAGAAGACGTGAGAGATCGCGCCGTGCTCGGCCATTCCTTGCCCCCCGCATCGGCGCCTTTACGGCGCCGCCGTCAGCCCGCGGAACCGTTCCGTATGGTCCTGGCCAAGTCAACCGGCCAAGTCAGGGAGCATCGCCTTCAGCGGAGAAAAAGCAGCGTGACGAGCGCGAAGGCGGGCAGCAGGATCAGCCCCGACCAGGCGATGTAGCCGAAGAAGGTCGGCATGCCGACGCCGGCCTCGCGGGCGATGGCATAGACCATGAAGTTCGGCGCGTTGCCCATATAGGTGTTGGCGCCCATGAACACGGCGCCCATCGAGATCGCGGCAAGGGTCGGGGCGAGCGGGCCCATGAGCCGCGCCGGATCGCCGCCGGCAAGCTCGAAGAAGACGAGGTAGGTCGGCGCATTGTCGAGAAGCGAGGAGAGCAGGCCGGTGAGCCAGAAATAGGCGGCGGGGCTCGGCGTCCCGTCGGCGTGCGCGACGACCCCGATGAGCGGCGCGAACAGCCCGGCCGGGCCCGCCTTCAGCATCGCGATCACCGGCACGATGCAGACGAAGATCCCGGCGAAGAGCTTCGCGACCTCGAGGATGGGTTCCCAGGAGAAGCCGTTCGCGGCGCGATCGGCGCGCGGGGTGAGCCGCAACGAGGCGAGCACGACGCCGATCAGGATCAGGTCGCGAACGACGTTCTGGAATTCGATCTCGGCCCCGAGCAGGCGGAAGTCGAGATCGGGATCCCAGGCGCCGCTCATCAGGATGGCGCCGACCGCGATGAAGATCAGAGCGACGTTCGGCAGCCCGCGAACGCCGATCCGGGGCTGATCCGGCGTCGGGTCCGGCGCGAAGAACTCGGCCGATTCGCGCCGGCAGAACCAGCTGTCGAGGGCAAAGAACAGGGCGAGCAGCACGAAGGACAGGAACAGCGTCTGCGGCAAGAGGTGCTTCGTCGTCCAGAAGAAGTCGACGCCGCGCAGAAAGCCGAGGAAGAGCGGCGGGTCGCCGAGCGGCGTCAGCGCGCCGCCGATGTTCGAGACGAGGAAGATGAAGAACACGACGACGTGGACGTTGTGGCGGCGATTGTCGTTCGCCCGCAGCAGCGGCCGGATCATCACCATCGAGGCGCCGGTCGTGCCGATGAGGCTCGCGAGCCCGGTCCCGATGGCAAGCAGCGCGGTGTTGACCGCGGGCGAGCCGTGCAGGTTGCCGGTGACGACGATCCCGCCGGCGGCGGTGAAGAGCGCCAGAAGGAGCAGGATGAAGGGCAGATATTCGAGCAGCAGCACGTGCGCGAGGCTATGGGCGGTCGCGGTCACGCCGGCGGTCGCGAGCATCGGCAGGATCACCGCCGCCGCCCAGCCGGCGGCGATCTTGCCGTAGTGATGCTCCCAGAGATGCCGGAAGCCGAGGGGACCGAGCGCAATCGACAGGAGGATGCCGGCGAAGGGAATCGCCCAGGCAAGGCCGAGCG